>JACKBL010000012.1 GCA_020634515.1 Ardenticatenales bacterium
TGACCCTGCCCGTGCCGGACTTCCGTACCCTGCGCGATGAAACCCTGAGTGTGCCGAGCAGCAATTTATTGGACACGCTCTATTTATGCCAGCAGCGGCAGGATTGGTATCGCAATTACGCCCGACTGAATGGCCTGCCGGCACTCGCTTTTGTCGGCAGTGTAAAAACAAGGGATGCGCCGGAGATAGCAGCGCAACAGATACGCGACGCGCTAGATTTATCCATTGATGAGCGCCGCCAGTTGCCCACATGGACGGATGCTCTGCGCCAGATGATTGCCAAAGCTGAAGATGCCGGCATGTTGGTGATGGTCAGTTCCGTCGTGGGCAGCAACAGCCACCGCAAACTGGACGTCAATGAGTTTCGCGGTTTCGCCCTGGCAGATGACCTGGCGCCGCTGATTTTCCTCAATGGCGCAGACAGCAAGTCTGCCCAGATGTTTACGCTGGCGCATGAGCTGGCCCATCTCTGGCTGGGCGCCAGCGGCGTGTCGGACGTACACCCTGGTCAGGTGACGACACAGCAGACGGAACGGTGGTGCAATCAGGTGGCGGCAGAATTGTTAATGCCCCTGACCGCTCTACAGGCAATACACCAGCCCGACAACCCCATACCTGAAGAAATTCAACGCCTGTCGCGGGCGTTCAAGGTCAGCACACTGGTCGCCTTGCGCCGCTTGTTCGACGCCGGGTTCATGGACCAGGATACCCTGTGGCAGCAATACCGTGAAGAAGAAGAGCGGCTGCGCACGCTAAAACAGCGCGGCAGTGGCGGCGGTGACTTCTATCGCACCCTGGGCACGCGCACCGGCAAACGCTTTGCCCGCGCCATGATCGGGAGTACGCTGGAAGGCCTGAACTCATTTACCGAAGCTTTCCACATGTTGGGTATACGCAAGACAGCCACTTTCTACGAAGCAGCACGTCAGTTGGGGGTGACAGTATGAGCTATCTGTTGGATGCCAATGTGTTTATAGCCGCCAAAAATCTGCACTATGGCATGGACTTCTGCCCCGCCTTTTGGGAGTGGCTGGTACACAACAGCAATACGGGCAAGGTATTCAGTATAGACAAGGTATTGGATGAAATTGAGGCCGGTCGGGACGAATTGTCAGATTGGGCCAGAAATCGTGGGGCTGCGCTCTTTCGGCGCACACCACCCACAATGGGGATCCAGTTTGCTCAAGTCAGCACATGGGCAACCAGCCAGCAATACACACCGGCCGCCGTTAACACCTTCCTGCAGAGGGCTGATTACTATCTGGTTGTCCATGCGTTGGCAGGCAGCCATACGCTTGTGACACACGAAGTTGTCCAGGACTCTCAAAATCGCATCAAGATACCAAATGTCTGCATCGGTCTGGGCGTGCGTTTTATAACACCCTTTCAGATGCTGCGTATCGAGGGATCTCGCTTTGTCCTGGGAGATATCGCATGACAAAACAAGCTGCCTTTGCCCTGCGCGAGCGCAACCCCGACGTCCTCTCCTGCATTGCCAACCTCTCCAATGACGAGGTGTTCACCCCGCCGCAGCTGGCTAACCGCATGTTGGATAGGGTAGCCGAGGCGTGGGCGGCTGACCACGACGGCGCCAACATCTGGGCGAACAGCAGCGTACGCTTCCTCGACCCGATGACCAAGTCAGGCATCTTCCTGCGCGAAATCACCAGCCGCCTGACCGATGGGTTAGCCCACGAGATACCAGACCTCAAAGAGCGCGTCAACCACATCCTGACACAACAGGTGTACGGCATCGCCATTACCCACCTCACCAGCCTGCTGGCGCGGCGCAGCCTCTACTGCTCCAAGCACGCCAACGGCAAACATTCCATTGCCAAGGGTTTTGCCAGTGAAGCCGGCAATATCTGGTTCGAGCGGCTGGAACACACCTGGGCCAAGGGCAGGTGTACCTTCTGTGGGGCAAGCCAGAGTACCCTCGATCGCGGTTCGGAACTTGAAACCCACGCTTATGCGTTTATCCACACGGACAACATCAAGACTCGGATGGCCGAGTTGTTTGGAGGCGATATGCAGTTTGACGTAATCATTGGCAACCCGCCATACCAGCTAGACGACGGCGGCTATGGGACAAGTGCTGCGCCAATCTACCAGTTGTTCGTTGAGAAGGCACTCGACCTTGTTCCGCGATATGCGGTGTTTGTGACACCCTCACGCTGGATGGCGGGCGGCAAGGGTCTCGACAAATACCGGGAGCGGATGCTCACCGACAAGCGTCTGCGGAAAATCGTTGACTACCCAAAGCTCTACGAAGCCTTTCCAGGCGTGAAGATTCGTGGCGGTGTTTCCTACTTTCTTTGGAATCGGGATTATGAAGGGCCGTGCGAGGTGCAGACCGTTTGGGATGGGCGCCCCACAGGGCCGGCAGTTGCCCGCCACCTCGATGCCTACGATATCCTCGTGCGGCGCAATGAAGCCGTGCCGATCTTGGACAAGGTCAGGGCGAAGGGTGAGCCGACTCTTGACTCGCGCGTATCGAGCCGCAAGCCGTTCGGCCTGCACACTTTCTTCCACGGCAAGCCAGGCGCAAATGGGCTCAAGAAACCCGTCAAGCTCTTTGGATCACAGAAAGTTAGTTGGGTGGAGAAAGAGGACATCACGACTAACTCTGAGTGGATTGACGAGTGGAAAGTCCTGATGACAGCCGTACAAGGAACAAGTGCGGCGGTCGAGACCAAGTTCCTTAGCAAGCCCATCATCGCGGAGCCAGGCACTGCATGTACCGAGACATATCTCGTTGCCGGGCACTTTGACAATAAGACAGCAGCATTCAATTATGCGCAGTATCTGCGCACCAGGTTTGCCCGATTCCTTGTTTCTCTTCGCAAGCCAACGCAGCACGCAACACGCACCGTGTACTCCTTTGTCCCCGACTTGCCGCTGGAAGAAGAGTGGACTGATGCCAAACTCTATAAGCGGTACGGGCTGACCGAGGAGGAAATCGCCTTCATCGAATCCCAGGTCGCCGAACACGACGATGCTACACCTGATGAAGTTGTTACGGATGAAGAGGACGATGAGTAAACCGACTATCGAAGAAATCCTCGCGCCCAAGCCGCAGGCCACACCGCGCATTTCGTCGTGTTATGCAATCTCTTTGACAGAGTTGCATGCACTGCATACAATGATTGCATTGATGTCAACACTTAGTAACCGCCCGAAAACAACTTCACACTTTTTACGGGCGGTTACTGACAAGCTGCCCGCACATTTCCGCTAATTTAATTGCGGGCAGCCACTTAGGACAGGTGTCTATGTCTAGCCTGACCATTCGCAATGTGGACGAGGCCACCAAGCGTAGACTGCGCATTCGGGCGGCGCGCCATGGGGTTTCGATGGAGGAGGAAGTGCGGCGCATCCTGAAAGAGGCGTTGCGTCCAACAGAAGCGCCCTCCGGGCTTGGCCAGCGCCTGCGGGACCGGTTTGCCGAGGTCGCCGCCGAAGAGTTTGTCGCGCCCAAACGACATATACCGCGCACGCCGTTACAGTGGGATGAATCGGCATGATCCTGCTCGATACCAATGTGCTGTCCGAGTTCATGCGTCCGCGGCCATCGGCCAATGTTGTCTCTTGGCTGGACGGACAGCCCGCAGGTGAGGTTTACACGAGCGCCATCAGCCGCGCGGAGATCGAGTTGGGGCTTCTGCTGATGCCGCCTGGCCAGCGTCAGGAAGCCCTGAGCCAGGCGGCGTGGGCGATGTTCGATGAGGAGTTCGCCGGGCGTTGCCTACCGTTCGACGAAGACGCAGCACGCCATTACGCGCGCATCGTATCCGCCCGGACGCGGGCAGGCCGACCAATCAGCGTGGAGGATGCACAGATCGCCGCGATTGCGCTGGCGCACCGGATGTCATTGGCCACGCGCAACACCACTGACTTTGAGGTGATTGACGGCCTTGAGGTTGTCAACCCTTGGATCGACGGCGCGTAGCCACCCGTGTACCTGGAAGCGGCGGATATATGACCAGACCCATCGACGAGATTCTCGCCCCCAAGCCGGAGGCCCGGCCGCGCATCTACGCCTACGCCATCCACGACGCGGGGCACGCCGGCCTGCTCAAGGTGGGGCAGACAACGCGCAGCGTGAAGCAGCGCGTCGCCGAGCAGCTAAAAACGGCGGCGATCAAGAATTACACCATCGAACTGAATGAACCGGCCGTGCGCGACGATGACAGCTTCTTCAGCGACCACGACGTCCGCGCCGCCCTCGTCCAAAAAGGGTTCGAGAACGTGCAACTGGAATGGATGCGCTGTACCGTCGCCGACGTGCAAACCGTCATCGGCGAACTGCGCGCCGGTCAGCGATTCAGCGGCGCCCGCCACGAGACGTTCACCATGCGCGCCGAACAGGAAGAGGCGGTCAGCAAAACCCACGTCTACTTCCACTCCATCTGGCAGGAGAATATGCACGCCGTGCCCCGCTTTCTCTGGAACGCCAAGATGCGCTTTGGCAAGACGTTCACCGCCTACCAGCTCGCCAAACGGCTGGGGGCCAAGCGCGTCCTCGTCGTCACCTTTAAGCCCGCTGTCGCCGACGCCTGGCAAACCGACCTCGAATCCCATGTGGACTTTGACGGCTGGCAGTTCCTCTCGCGCACCTCAGAGCGAGACCCCACGCAGATCAACCGGCGCAAACCGGTTGTCTATTTCGGCTCCTTTCAGGACTTGCTCGGCCGGGACAAAGCAGGCAATATCAAGCCGCGCAACGAATGGCTGCACCTGATCAACTGGGATCTGGTCATCTTCGACGAATATCACTTCGGCGCGTGGCGCGACACCGCCCAGGAACTGTTTGAGGGCGAAGACGACGCCAGAGCCGAAATCAAAGCGGAGTACGGCACAACGCTTTCCGGCCGGGCCGGCAAAAGCGCCACCCTTGAAGATTTCAAAGAAGGGCTTGAGGAGCTTTCAGAAGCCGAACCCGACTTCCTGCCCATCACCAGCCGCGCCTACCTCTACCTCTCCGGCACGCCGTTCCGGGCGCTGGCCACCGGCGAGTTTATCGAGGAGCAAATCTTCAACTGGACCTACACCGACGAACAACGCGCCCGCGCCACATTCGCCGCCAGCCATCCCGACCAGCCCAACCCCTACGCCGCCATGCCGCAGATGCGCCTGCTCACCTACCAGATGCCGGACGAACTGCTGGCCATCGCCAGCGCCGGCGAGTTCGACGAGTTCGATCTCAATTCATTCTTCGAGGCGACCGGCAAAGGCGTCATGGCGCAGTTCAAGCATAAAAGCGACGTGCAAAAGTGGCTGGACATCATTCGCGGCGGCTACATGCCGACGGCGGTGGAGCATCTAAAAACCGGCACGCGGCCGCCATTCCCCTATTCCGACGTGCGCTTGCTGCCCTACCTGCAACATGCCTTCTGGTTTATGCCCAACGTCGCCGCTTGCCACGCCATGGCCAATCTGCTGGCGGAAAAGCACAATACCTTCTGGCACAATTACGAGGTCATCGTCGCCGCCGGCGCTTCGGCGGGCATTGGGCTGGATGCGCTGCCGCCCGTGCGCAAAGCGATCGGCAGCGGCCTGGACACAAAAACCATCACCCTCTCCTGCGGCAAGCTGACCACCGGCGTCACCGTGCCGCAGTGGTCGTCAATCCTGATGCTGCGCAACCTGCAATCGCCGGAAACCTACTTCCAGGCCGCCTTCCGCGTGCAGTCGCCCTGGTCGATCCAAAACCCCCACGGCGACGACCCCCACGAAGAAGAAATCCTCAAACCCGTCTGCTTTGTGTTCGACTTCGCGCCCACCCGCGCCCTACGCCAGCTTTCGGAGTATGGCATCGGCCTGTCGCCCAACGAACCGAACCCGGAAACGGCCGTGCGCGATCTTGTCTCCTTCCTGCCCGTGCTGGCCTACGATGGCGCCAATATGACGCAAATTGACGCCGGCGGCATTCTGGACATCGCCATGGCGGGCACGTCGGCCACGCTGCTGGCGCGCAAATGGGAAAGCGCGCTGCTGGTCAACGTGGACAATGACACCCTGCGGCGCATCCTCAACAACCCGGAAGCGCTGGCCGCCGTGGAGCGCATCGAAGGGTGGCGCTCGCTGGGCGACAACATTATCGAAACGATCATCAACAAGAGCGAGAAGATCAAGGGTCTTAAGAACAAGGCAAAGGATACGGAACTGAGTCCGGAAGAAAAGAGGGAACTCAGCGCCGAAGAAAGGGAGTTCAAATCGAAGCGTAAGCAGGTGCAGGAGAAACTGATCAAATTCGCCACGCGCATTCCGGCCTTCATGTATCTGACCGACTTCCGCGAGAACACGCTGCAAGATGTGATCACCAAGCTGGAACCGGAACTGTTCCGCACCGTCACCGGCCTGACGGTCGAAGATTTCCACCTGTTGGTGCAACTGAGGGTGTTCAACACCGAGCAGATGAATCAGGCGGTGTTCGCGTTTCGGCGCTACGAAGATGCGTCGCTACGCTACACCGGCATCGAGAGCCACGCTGGGCTGACGCATTATGGACTGTACGATACGGTGGTGGCGAGGGAGTGAAGGATAGTACTGCGAGACTGCTGGCTGACTGGAGCGTTGCGAAAACTTGCGCCGATAATTGCAGGTCCACCATCAAGAATCTGAGTTCCCCAAATCCCTCTTTTCACTCTACCATTGTGATATCCGTAACGAGTAAGAATGCCGGCACACTCCCCCTGCCGGCATCTCCCACCTACCACACCACCCGGCTGCGAAAGACAACCCCCAAACAAAAAAACCTCCTTCCCATTTGCCTCAGGAAGGAGGTTTTGCATTCTGGTGGGCGCGAAGGGACTTGAACCCCTGACCTCACGGATGTGAACCGTGCGCTCTAACCAACTGAGCTACGCGCCCGAAGTGAGCCACATTATAGCATCGTGTGATGTGAGTAGCAAGCGAAGTGCGCTATAATGGGGTCGCTAACATTAGCCTGGGCGTTGGGTCACGGGCAGCCAGGAAAAACATTCGCTGACCGCTCAACCATGAAAAGGGCGTATCCATCATTGTCGGATGCGCTGAAAGGGTTCTCGTTTCCGGGAAAGCACAATTCGCCCCCGAACAAACCCAAAGGAAGTTCCCATGAAAGCATTTGTGACAGGCGGATCCGGCTTCGTTGGCCGGCATCTGGTACGTAAATTGGTGGCGCGCGGCTACGAAGTCGTCGGACTGGCACGTTCGGATCAGAGCGCGGCCATTCTCACGGCGGCAGGGGCGCAGGTGGCGCGCGGAGATATTCTGGATGTGCCCTCGCTGCGTGCCGGCATAACCGGCTGCGATATCGTATTCCATGTAGCCGGCTGGTACAAAACCGGGTCGGCCGACTGGCTAAACGCCGAGCCGATCAACGTCAATGGCACACGCAATGTGCTGCGCACGGCGTTTGAACTGGACATCCCCAAGATCGTGTACACCAGCACGGTGGCCGTGTTTGGCGACACGCACGGAGAGATGGTGGATGAGACGTATGAGCCGGGCGAAGGACCATTCTTGACGGAGTATGACCGCACCAAGTGGCTGGCGCATTACAAGGTGGCGGAGCCGCTGATTGCGGAGGGCGCGCCGATTGTCATTGTGATGCCCGGCGGAATTTATGGGCCGGGGGATACGAGTCTGTTGGGGGAGATGATGCGCCGCTTTGTTTTAGGGCAAATGCCGGCAGTTCCCGGACCCGAACTCACCATCACCTGGGCGCACGTCGATGACATAGCCGACGGGCACATCCTGGCCGCCGAAAAGGGGCGCATCGGCGAATCCTACATCCTGGCCGGTCCCGCCATCCCCATGGGGGAAATGGTCGATTTCTGGTCCTACCTCACGGGAAAACAGGCACCGCTGCTGAAAGTGCCGGCAAGAGCCATCCAACCCCTCGGCCCCGTCGTCGGCAGCCTGGAGAGCAAACTTCCCCTGCCCGATCTCTTCAGCGAAGAAGCCATCCGCATGCTCAGCGCCACCTACACCGCCCGCTCCGACAAAGCGCGGCGCGAACTGGGTTGGCGGCCACGTCCCCCGCAGGCCGGCATGTTGGAAACCTTCGAATGGATCGCCACGCAGAATGCCGCCGCCATTGACGACGACAGCAAGGGACGTTCCCTCGCTCCCTACGCCCTCGGTGCGGCGCTGCTGCTCTTTCTGCTCTGGCTGCTCACGCGCAAACGGCAGGAAGCATAGGGAGCCACGGTATGACTGATAACGTCGCCACCAACGAAGAAAAGCTGGATTTTCGCAAAATCCTGCCCGTTTTCGTCATCGTCCTCATTGACCTGCTGGGGTTGACCATCATCATCCCCTTGCTGCCCCTTTATGCCGCCTCGTTTGGCGCGGACCCATTGGTCATCGGTGTTTTGGGAGCCGCCTACCCGGTGATGCAGTTCATTGGCGCGCCGCTGCTGGGCCGGCTATCAGACCGCTACGGGCGCAAGCCGATTCTGATCATCAGTCAGATCGGCACGTTTTTCGGCTTCATCCTGCTCGGCTTTGCCCAATCGTTGTGGCTGCTGTTTCTCTCGCGCATCATTGATGGTATTTCCGGGGCGAATATCGCCACGGCGCAGGCGGTGATCAGCGACAGCACCACGGAGAAGACGCGCACACAGGGTTTGGGGCTGATTGGTGCCGCTTTTGGCCTGGGCTTTATCATTGGGCCGGTGATCGCGTTTGCCAGTCTGGCGTTGAGTGGGAATCGGTATGAAGTGCCGGCATTTGTCGCCGCCGCCTTCTCCGCCCTTTCCATCATCCTCACCACCTTCTGGCTGGAAGAAACCCTCCCCGCCGCCAACCGCAGCCAGGCTACCGACGGCCACAACAAATCCCCCCTATCCTTTGGCGCCATGATACGCGCCCTCCGCTACCCCGGCGTCGGCATCCTCCTCATCCTCATGTTCAGCCAGCAAATCGCCTTTGGTGGCTTCGAGCAAATCCTCTCCCTCTTCACCCTCAACCGCCTCGGCCTCAATGCCTCCGGCAACGCCGTCGTCTTCGTCTTCGTGGGCATCATCGTCGTCGCCGTGCAGGGAGGGCTGATCGGCAAATGGAGCCGCCGCTACGGTGACCGCCGCCTCATCTACGCGGGCCTGGGGCTGCTGGCCGTCGGCCTCACCCTCACCGGACTGACGCCGCGTCAGCCGGTGCCCTGGTACTCACGCGCCGAACTGACGCAGGAACTATCGGGAACACGGCAAGCTCCCGGCGAAACACCCCCCACGCAGGACATGTCCGTGCCCATTCCTGACGACGACAACAATGGCTGGCTGGGGTTGGCATGGATACTGGTAGCCATGATTCCTGCCGGCATTGGCGGCGGCATCCTCCAACCCGCCATCAACAGCCTGATCACCAAGCGCGTCACGCAGCGTGAAACCGGCGGTATCCTGGGCATCTCCTCCGCCTTCCTCAGCGCCGCCAACGCCCTCGCCCCCCTCATCGGCGGCGCCATCTTCCAGGCCATGGGCGCAACGGCCCCCTTTATCTTTTGGGGACTCCTCATGGCCGTCTTGTTGGCCCTGGCGCTGCGCTGGATCACGGCGGGAGCAGAAGAAATGCCCCCCGCCCCCCAATCCGCAACGTAACCGGCAAACAAAAGGCGGCGCGCGCCACGCTTTCACCGGCGCGCGCCGCCCCGACTCCCCCCAATTCTCGACCTCCCGCCTACACAGGCGGGTGCGCCCCTTCCTCTTCCCCCTCCGTCACCCCGTAATACTCCTCTTCACGCCAGAAGTTTTCCGGCGCGGTCAGTCGGTCAATGTACAGCACGCCATCCAGGTGGTCAATTTCATGCTGGAAAATGCGCGCGCTCCAGCCATTGATACGCAACTTCATCTTGCGCCCGTGGCGGTCCAACGCCTTCACGCGCACGGATTGACTGCGCGTCACTTCCCCCACGAAGCCCGGAATCGAGAGGCAACCTTCGATTCCATCAACGACCGTGTCGGACGCCCACACGATTTCCGGGTTAATGATCACGAACAACTCGCGCGAGTTCTCAATTTCCACGCCATCCTTGTCCACTTTAGGCAGGGTTTCAATCACCGCCAGGCGCTCGGTGCGCCCCACCTGGGGGGCGGCCAAACCCACGCCGGCGGCGGCGCGCATGGTTTCGATCATGTTGTCAATCAGGATTTGCAGCGCGGCATCAAGGCGGACAACCGGCTTAGTCGGCTGGCGCAATATCGGATTGGGGGGGGTAACAATCTCCAGTACAGTCATGAGAGGGATTATAACGGCAAACGGGTCAGTTTGGCACGCATTCTCGCTGTTTGCTTGCACGATGTCCGCGTTACGGCGCAAAGGGGCGCATTCGCTTATAAATCTGGCGTTGATGGAGCGCGGGTAGGTGGCTTGCTTGCTGGATAGGCCAGGGCCGATTCTGGGTAAAACCAAAGCGGAACGCGGACGAACGCGGACGAACACGGAAAACGCCGATAAAGGCGGCTCCTGGAGATAGGATAGGGTATGGCTTCCTCGACTACGGGCGCGTGCGGTTGGGGATACGTTCCTGTTCGGTGGCCTGTTTGTATACGTCCAGCAGCACGGCGTATTCTTTGCGTCGCTGCTCCCCTTCGCGGACGCGCTGCTGCTGCAAGAACTGCTCCCGCCGCTTGAAGATGTCGCTCTGGATGCGGTTGGGATCGACGACGTTTTCAAAGGTGATGTTGGCGTTCGTGCCGGCAGTTTCCACGTACACAAAGCCATAATTGAACATCGTCGCCAGCAAATTCGGACGGTCCGCATTCACATTCTGAATGTCGCTCAACTGCGCCTGCTTACGCGACTCGCCAAAGCCAAACGGGCGGCGGTCAATGTCAATCACATAGCGTGGCGTCAACTGGAACGTATCATTGCGCCAATCTTCAACCCGCCAAACCAACGACGCCAGGTCAATCAGGAGGGCAACGAAGGCGCCGATTATCACAGGTGTGATGCGTACAAACCAGGCGACGACGGCAATGATGATCAGGACGCCCACGTGCATCCACGTCTGCCCGACCAACACAAACAGGTGCTTGCGGTAGGTGACGGTATCGCCCGTTTCCACGCGGTAGGCAAACCGCTCACGAAAACGCGCCCAGGCGCTCTTGCGCGGCGGGGATGGTGGCGACGAGGAAGCTTCTCCCTCCTCCTCCGGCGCCACTTCCTGGTAGGTAGGTGGAACCTGGAAATGTTTTTCAATGGCGGTGCGCATGGTGGCCTGCTCTCTGCCGGCATCCAGCAACCGCACCTGCTGCCTCACTTCATTAATCGTCTCCGACACACGCAGCGGATCGTCGATGTAGTCAAAATAAATCGCTCCCTGCTGCGCCGCCGTCGTGATTCGCGCCGTCCCTACCCGCAGCAAATTGGAAAGCAGCGATGGCTTGTCAATCTCCACGCTCTGCACCTGGTCAATCGGCGTCTTGTTAATCACGGAGCTAAAGGTGCGCAGGCTGAACTCCCGATGCACCAGATGCTTGTTCGTAATGATGAAATGATCGTTGCTCCAGTCCAGGTACCGGTAAACGACCACCCCCAACTCCAGCAAGAACACAATCGCAAAGACGATCTCCGCCCCCACCAACCCTTGCGTCAAGCCCACGCGCGGCATGATCACAAACACCAGCAGCGCCGCCAGAGAAAACAAAAGCAGCGTCGGCCAGGCAATGTTTAAGTAAAAAAGCCAGCGCGAACGGCGCGATTGGTAAAGCACCAGTTCCTCCGGCAGCAAACGCGCGGCCTTAAACGCTTTCGGCGGCGCGGCCACGCGCGTCTTCAGGGCTTCCTCCCAGGCTCGTTCCGAAAGCCCCATTGCTTCCTCTCCCTCCATTTCCGGTTCGAAAGGGGCCAGTTTGTCCAACACCCGTGGGTTCCGCTCCAGAAAATCGAGGAAATCGCTGCCCTTGATCACCAGCACGCGGCTGACGCTCGCCGTCTTCACGGTGGCCGGATAGGTCAACGTGGTAAAGAGCCAGAGGTCCTGAAAATAATCGCCCGTTAGATACGCCTGGTCCCACTGGGGCTGGCCTCGTTCGTCCAGGGCATACGCTTGCAGCCGCCCGGTGCGCACGATGTACAGGCGGTCGGCAACATCGCGCTGGTAGACGACGACGGCGCGTTCGGGGTACTCGTACTCCCGCGCGATTTCCGCCAGCAATTCGAGTTCGTCCTCGTCCATGCCGGCAAATAACGATACTTCACCCAGAAATTCAGCTTTACTCGTCACGGCAACCTTCCTGCGTCACATTTTAACATAAGATCATCTAGCGGGAAAGACCGCCATCCTCCCTTTTTGCTCCCGCATTCCTCCTGGTATATCATCCCTCCGCACCATCACAATCCCTTCCCGGAAGCTCAATTTCAGGCCCAAAGCGTCTCGTCACAGCTTTCGGGAAGGCGCTGGAGCGGCTCCAGTCTGTCGCCAGACCTTTGTCGTCTCAGTTGAACCAAAATCCGCCGCGAATTTGACCCCGGTCAGAACCATGTCCTTCAATTTTATCACCTCCCTCTTTGACCTCCTCTCTCTCTATTATATTTACCGCGCCCTGCGCATTGCCTACGAAACATGGCGTGATCGCGCCCGCCTGGGCAGCAACCCCCTGACGCCCGAACAGCAGCGCCGCGCCGAAGAAGCCGCCTTTTTTCTGGCTATTCCTCCCGGCGTGGCGGTCCATGAGTTTGGGCACGCGCTGGCGATCTGGCTCAGCGGCGGGCAGGTGGTGCAGTTTGGCTACCGCGTTTTTTGGGGTTTTGTCGTCCCTACGGGCACGTTTAGGGCGGCGCAGGATTGGGTGATTGCCGTTGCCGGCACAATCGGCACGCTGATCTACGGTCTGGCCCTCTGGCTCTGGTTCCGCACCCGCCGCACCAGCTCGCTCCGCTTCTTTGGCCTGCGCGCCCTGCGCCTGCACATCTTCTACGCCCTCATTTACTATCCGGTTTTCTCGGCCATGGGTCTGTTCGGCGACTGGGTGACGATCTACAATTTCCGCGCCACGCCTTTGTTGAGTGGGATGACGGCGGTGGTTCATGCCGGCATTCTCCTCGCATACTGGCGGCTAAGTCGGCGCGGCTTCTTTGAGATGCCCCACTTTGCCAATGCCGCCGCCCAGGACCGCCTGCATGCCCTGCAAACCGAAGCCCAGGCACAGCCCCATGACGCGGCGGCGCAACTTCGGCTGGTGCAGGCCCTCATCCAGACAGGCACGCCCCGCCAGGCCGAACGGGCACTGGACGCCTTCCTGGCGCAACACCCCGACAGCGCCGCCGGCTGGTTGGAAAAAGCCACCTTGCAGGCCGTGGGCAAGCGGCACATCCCCAGCCAGGCAGCCACCTCCGCCGAAAAAGCATTGCAAATGGGCCTCTCCGACCCCCATGGCGTCCGTCGCGCCAACTACCTGATTGGCCTGCGCTACCTGGACATGGGCAAACCGGCGGAATCCCTGCGCTACCTGGATCGGGCCGTTGCCGTCGTCGAAAGCGAGGGGATGGAGCCAAACCCCCACTTCCACACCCTCTACCAGATGCGGGCGCGGGCGCGACGCCAGTTGCGTCAGCCCCAGGGGGCGCTGGCCGACGTGGAAAAAGCCATCGCCCTGGCGCGGCAAGTAGAGCAAACGGAGGCGGTGCGGAGTTACGAAGAACTGCGAGAAGCCATTCGCCGTGACGCCGGAAACCCCAAGTGACCGTCCAGTATTTCGTTCTCCCCAAGACGGGTTCTTTCTTGAGTTCACTGAAAAAACCGGGTTTTTTGATTGTTCGGCTGAAATTACCAGAGTGGTTCATGTGCAAAAACCCGGTTTTTGGCCTTTTTTCAGTAGAGTCTTTCTTGGAGAATGAACCCACCTAAACGGAACGAGTTGTCCGATTTTCCAAATCGGACAACAGGATGGGGTTGAACCATCCGATTTGGAAAATCGGATTACAGGATGGGGTTGTCCCATTTTCTAAATGGGACCGTCCGATTTGGAAAATCGGACTACGGGGGGGGGGAATGAAAAGCCATGTAGTCTTAGCTCACCTGGCGTACACTCTTTGGTAAATCCCTGAATCAGCCGACAACCGCTTGAGAATAATCCCGTTCGGGCTTATACTCCCGTGTTTGGATAGCGCAAGGTTGCTGCGCGCGTTCCCGTACCCGTCGCCGCCTTGACGCGGTTTGGTTCTTGAATGGCCGGTTGATTTTCTGCTGTAAGACATGACAAAAATGAAGGCTTTTTCTTTGCGTTTTAGTGGACGAATGGCGCGGTTGATTGACCGCTGGCAGCCGTCGGAATCGGTTGTATTGGGGGCGGCGGCGCTGGTGGTCGGACTGGCCAGCGGCGGTGGGGTGTGGCTGTTCAAGCAACTCATCGAGATTGTGCAGAAAGTTGCCTTTGAGGACGTAGGTGGCTTTCTGGAGCCGCTGGGGGCCTGGACGGTTTTTCTGCTGCCGGTGTTGGGGGGCCTGGTGGTCGGCGGGCTGCTGCACTTTTTCATTGATGAGGAGCGGTATCATGGCGTTGCCGGCATTATGGGATCCGTCGCATTAGCAGGCGGTCGGCTGCGCTACAAAGTCATGCCCTTCAAAGCCGTCGCCTCCGCCATCTCCCTCGGCGCGGGCGCATCCCTCGGCCCGGAAGACCCCTCCGTCCAAATTGGAGCCAACCTTGGCTCCATGTTCGGTCAACTGCTGCGCCTCTCCGACGAACGAGTGCGTACCCTCGTGGCCGCTGGCGTAGCCGGGGGCATCGCCGCCGCCTTCAACGCCCCGATTGCCGGCGTGTTCTTCGCCCTGGAACTCATCCTCGGCGAACTCGGTTCCGGCGCGTTTGGCGTCATCACCCTCGTTGCCGTCATCTCCGCCGTCGTCACCCAGGCATTATCCGGTCCACAGCCCGCCTTCCGCGTGCCATCCTACTCCTTCTACTCCGCCTGGGAATTTCCCCTCTACCTCGGCCTCGGCCTCCTGGCCGGCCCCATCGCCGCCCTCTACACCCGCGCCATCTACGCCGCGCAAGACGCCTTCAACGGCTGGCACATTCCCCGCTGGACCAAACCCGTCGTGGCCGGCCTCATCGTCGGCCTTGTGGGCATCCGCCTGCCCCAGATTTTCGGCGTCGGCTACACCACCGTGGAACGATTGCTGGGCGGCATCACCCCCGGCGTTGGTCTCTTGCTCATCCTCCTCGTCGCCAAGCTGCTGCTCACCGCCATCAGCATTGGTGGCGGCTTCCTCGGCGGCGTTTTTGCCCCATCCCTCTTCCTGGGCGCGACTCTGGGCGCGGCCTATGGCACGATCATGCACCAGCTATTTCCCACGGTCGTCGTCGTCCCCGCTGCCTTCGCCCTCGTGGGCATGGCCGCCGTCCTCGCCGGCGCGGTCCATGCCCCTCTCACGGCTATCATTCTCCTCTTTGAGATGACCAACGACTACCGCATTATCCTGCCGGTCATGTTTGCCGTAGCCATTAGCCTGTTTGTCTCGCGGCGACTGCAAGAAGAATCCGTCTATGAACTGGGGCTGGCGCGTAAGGGAATTCGCCTGGAGCGTGGGCGCGACGTGGAGGTGCTGGAGGGGATCACGGTCAGCGAAGTGATGCAGAAATCAGGCAACTCCTTGAAGGATACGGATACGCTTGCTCACGCCGCCGAGGTGCTGATGCGTACGCGCCATCATGGGCTGCCCGTGGTCAACGAGGCGGGAGCATTGATGGGGATCCTCACAGTGCAGGACCTGGAGCGCGGCCAGAGTGAGGCCGGCAAGATGCTCAAAACAGTGGGGCAGTATTGCACGCGGGAACTGCTGACAGCGTTCCCTGACGAGACGATCGGCACGGCGCTGCGCCGCATGGGGGCACGGGACATTGGTCGCCTGCCTGTGGTGGCGCGGGATGATATGACGAAGTTGTTGGGAGTGCTGCGGCGCTCCGATCTCGTGCGCGCCTACGACATCGCTTTGAGCCGCCGCGCCGCCTTTCGTCATCGCGCCCATCAGGTGCGCCTGGGAGCGGTGAGCGGCATCAATGTGGAGGAGTTTTCGATTGAGCCGCATTCGCGCGCTGCCGGCAAACGCCTCAGCGAACTCCAGTGGCCGCACCAATCCGTCATCGCCAGCATCCGCCGCGGACGCCGCCTGATCATTCCCCACGGCGACACGGTATTGCAAAAAGGGGACACCATCGTCGCCGTGGTCGAAGGGGACGCGGCGGACATCATTAGCGCCATGTGTAGGACCGATAGGGAGCAGATCGGGTAGCGACTGTCCTGAGTGGGGGGCACGAATGAGTGCGGATTTTGCGCTCTGTGGCGGGACCGCTAAATTGCCGGCATATAAGCCACCAGCTCACGCCAATCATTATCATCGCCAGACTCAACCAGTACCAGGGGCTGTTGCCGGCATTTTCCGCCACCACCACCACGATCTCCGTCACCGCCGTCGGCACGTCAATGACAATACGTCCGTCGTCCTCATCTGTAATCAAACGCAGGCCGCTCCCCTGTGCCGGCCCAAATCCGCCATTATTGACATACACCATCACGCCGCCAGGCGCGCCGCTGCTGAGGTGCAGCGGGTCGGTACGCACATCCACAACGGCAGTACCTTGCGCCAGCGCCACAAACGTCAGCGTGACAACAGGCACGGCCACAGCGTTCACCGTGGGGGCGGGGTTGAAGCGATAGCAGTAGCCGCCCACCTCGCCCGGAATCAGGGACGTGAAGAAGCAGAGGCCGCCATCGGCGGCGAACTGGGCGGGCGTGGCCGCCACCAGGTCCAGCAAGGCGGGGTCGTAGGTGATGGCAAACTGGACAGCGTATAGTTCGGCGGCGTCCACCATGATGGCGGTGTCAAAGATTTCCGCTTCCTCGACGACGCGCTCTTCAATGCCGGCATCTGTCGGATCCGGCGCGAAGAACAATTCGGCAAATGTAGCGTTACCTGCATCCACAACACCACTTCCGGAAACGCCATCGCCGGCAGCCGCGCCATCCATGTGTCCCCAACTGTTAAAGCGGGCATCCAACGGGGATAGGCCGTCATGCACGATACCGCTGCCACCATTCTCTTTGAACAAATTGCCGCGCAGGGTCACGACGCCGTTCAACATCACGTTGGTGTCGATGTGAATGCCGGCATCACTGTTCTCATGCAAGTAGCTATTGACCAGTTTGAACGAAGTCACGCTCCCGGCAATCGACACACCATCCAGCCAATGACGCACCTCGCAGCCATCAATGATCAAATTGTCCGCCCCCACCTGCACCACAATGCCCGGATGGGGACTGGGCAAAGCCGGGTCGCCCGGATAACCGTCAAGGTCGCCATCAATGAGGCCCCCTGCGAAGCAGATAAGAGACGTATCCGCGGCAGTGATGGTCAAAGCTGCGCCGGATGGTCCGGGCACAATCGTGGCGTCATTCAGGTCAATGGTCAGGTTCTGCTTGTCAATGACCGCCCCCGTGTATGTTTCTCCTGGCTGCAACGTGATGGTGTCGCCCGGATTGGCGGCGTCTACCAATGGTTGCAAGTCGCTGGCGGCAAACACGCGCGAAACCGAGGCCATCCAGCACAAAACTGCTACCCACCACCATACTTGCCAGATTCGGTACCGGCGGAGGCGTTCTATCCTGTACGCCAGTTGTGTAACCATTGTCGAAGAGCGGCTTTCCCGTTCGTTAAGGGCTGACGACGAAATAAAGTACGGCATTGCATCGTCAGTTTGCAGGAACGGTCAGGAAACAACTTCGTTGTCTTGTTCAATTTCCGTTCCTAAGGCAAAACCGGCGGCGGGATGCACTGAAGACGTGTTCCGCCGCCGGTTTCGACGCGGTTGTATCAACGAACCGCGCCCAACGTGTTCACGAGTTCAAAATCGTAGCAGACGATCCCGGCCTGCGTGGACATCTGGGTGAAGACGCCGACGGTGCCGTAGTGGGGAAAGCCAAAGGTGAAGGCGTTGTCGAAGGTGTAAAAAGAAGTACCCATTGATTCACCTCAAAAGCGTTGTTGGTCTTGACAAAAAGGTCGCAGCCAGACAGGCTGGCTGCGACCCCACGAAAAGCTGCCGTCCCTATGGCGTCCAGGGGCTGCTGTCTTTGCTGTAGTTGCCGGACATAAGCACCAGGTCCAACAGGTCAATGGCGCTGTCGCCGTTGACGTCGGAGTCTGCGCCCGCGCCGCCGGTGCAGGTGCTGCCGCCCGTGCCGAAGTCCGTGCCAATGCAGGTGGCGTCCGCCAGACCAATGACGTTGTCGTCGCTGGCGTCGCCGCCCAACAGTTGCAGCAAGGCCAGGTTCACCGATCCGTCCGGGTTGTCCGGAGCCGTAACCGTCTTGCTGTGTGCGTAGTCCGTGGCGCTGTCGGGGGTGGTGGGCAGGAACAGCGGCGCATCCGCATACAGGTAATAAGTCGTTGCCCCCAACGTCAGGGCGCTGGTGGTGTACGCGCCGGAACTGGCGCTGCCGCCGCCCGCGATTTCCGTGGCCGTGGCGATGGTTGCCTGGTCAAAGATGTGCATCTCGCCGCCGGCGTCATCGCCGCGACCCTCCAGGTCTATGAAACCTGTAAACGTCATGTCAATGATAATGATTTCGCCGTCGTTGTTGTCCAGGATGACGCGCAGCCCGCTGCCCGCCTCCGCACCGTAGCCGCCGTTGTTCACGTACACCTTCACCCCGCCTTGCGCCGTGCTGTTCAGGTTGCTGCCCGCGCCCGTGAGCACATCAAACACGGCCGTACCGGAGGCAATAGCAGTCAAATCCAGCGTGATCGCCTGCGTGTCCACGCCTGCCGCGTCCGCGTCCGGGTTCTGGCGATAGCAGTAACCGCTCACTTCGCCGGCAACGTTGGTAATGAGGGAGCAGTCGCCTGTCCCCGCGAACGTACTCGCCGTCGCGTTTGTCAGGCTCAGGCGGGTGCTGTCATACAGCAGGCGGAACTGCACCCCATACAGCCCTGCGGCGTCCACGTCAATCGTCGTTTGTGTGCTTTGCCCCACGTAGAGGGAGGTTTGCGTCTGGTTCGTATCCCCAGGGACAGGAGCGAAGAACACTTCGGAGAAGGTGGGGTTGCTGGCGTCCGTCGTGCCACTGCCGCCAACGCCGTCGCCGGAGGCCGCGCCGCCGATGTCGCCCCAGGAGTTGTACTGCGCGTCCAGGGCGGTGGCCCCGTCGTGCTGGATGCCGTTGCCCCCGTTGGCCTTGAACAGGTTGCCGCGCGCTGTCACCACGCCGCTCAGGCTGACGCCGCTGTCTATTTGCAGGCCGGCGTCCGTATTGTCGTGGATGTAGTTGCTCAACAGTTTGAAAGAAGTGACGTCCCCCTCGACCTGCACGCCATCCGCCCAATTGAGGATTTCGCACCCTTCAATGATGGCGTTGTCCGCGCCCGCCTGCACCAGGATGCCCGGGAAGGTACTGGGGCCGCCGCCCGTGTCCCCGTCGAGCACGCCGCCGCTGTCGGCGCAGGTGACGGTGACGTTGTCCGCGGCGATAATCAGGCCGGGTGAGCCGGCCAGGATGGTGGCTCCATTCAGGTTGATCGTCAGGTCATCCACGTTGACGGTGGCCCCTACATAGGAACGCCCACTGTCTAGCGTGATCGTGTCGAATGGGTTGGCAACGTCAACCAGGTTTTGCAGCGAGGATGTGGCTTGAAACGACCAGGTTTCGTCATTGTTGACGCTGCCGCCAAACATAATCAGCTCGGCGCGATTAGGATCGTACGCCATGTAATTGGCGTGACGGGCCGAGGGGCGGCTGCCCACGGGGCCTGGTTCCAGTTGGGTCCAGTTCACGCCATTCCAGGCCCAGGTGTCATCCAAATTATTGGCAGCATCGCGCCCGCCAAACAGGATCGCCTGCCCCAGAGGAGGGAAATAGTCCAGGTCCGTGGCATAGCGCGCAGATGGAGAGTTGGCCGGCAATCGCTGCGTCCAATCGCTACCATCCCAAACCCAGGTGTCCGCATAATGCCCACCCGCGTACTGTCCACCAAAGACAACCACTTCGGCGTGCGCCTCATCGTAAGCCATCATGGATTCGCGCCGGGCGGGCGGGCGGGTGGTGAGCGGCGTGCGCTCCGTCCAATCCGTCCCATCCCAAACCCAGGTATCGTCGCGCACGCCCTGGCTGTCGCCAAAGAGAACAACCTCGCCGCGAGCGACATCGTACACCATCCTGTGTCCATAACGGGCTGAGGGGGAATTAGCGGGAAACTGCTGTGTCCAGTTCACGCCATCCCATGTCCAGGTATCGCCCAACTCCTGTGACCCATTTTGACGTCCGCCAAAAAGCAAGACCTGGCTGTTACCCGTATCATAGACGATGCCCGCCACATCGCGGGCGGGGGGTGAAACAGCAGGAAACTGCTGCGTCCAGGTAACGCCATCCCAGACCCAGGTTTCCGCGTTCAGGGTGAACATCACGATTTCATTGTTGGCAGCGTCGTATGCGATAGCCACGTTATCGCCAGCGGGAGGGCTGGTGGTCGGCGTTAACCGCACCCAGTCATATTGGTTGCTGGCATAAGCGGGCGCTACAAACAGCGCCAGCATGACAGCGATCCATGCGAAAAGCGCACCTCTGCGCATTGTTCTGGAAAAATGGAACATCATCATTCTCCTTTTCAATCTGTTTGCGTTTCAGTTGGTGTGTGGCAAGTGCGTCACACGGATGTTGACAAGGTGGGATACACTAGAGTCGAGTGGGCATACCTTTCCCTGTTCTCTCAGGGGTGGCGGGCGATGACGAGGGCTGGCTGCTGGCCGTTATGCAGTTTTGCGTTTTTATTGCGTGCCGGTATCCACCAAGTCATGGCTCCCTGTTTTGCCGGCATTAACCTGAGTCAAAATCAACAACAAAGATCAAACATGCTTTACGCTTCTGTCCCCTGAACCTCCTTTTTGCACCCAGGTAGCCCAAATGCACCGCCAGCATCCCCTGAGAAACTGGCCGTGATTCGAGGCAAAACCCTGAAACCTAATTGATTTTTCGAGAAATGGTTAGTTGTCGGGTCTAGCAACCTGTCTAGCTTCGAGCGACGGAACAACACAAAAAACAGTATAAGACGTACACGTGTGGAGAATCAGGCGCGAGCGTCCGTGTTTTCGGATCGGCACGGGCGAGAGCGATCCGATTTTTCAAACAGGTGGGACAGCAGGCGGACAATCAAATGTCCGCCTGCTGCCAGCAAGGCGAGGGGATGATGTCCCGGTTACCGCAGGCGGCGACCGTTCCGGTCAAGGCCACGCAGGTACAGCGCCTGTGTGTAAAGCGACTCAATATCCTGCTCGGGCATCATCGACCGGAATGACTCGTGGACAACGGCGAGCGTCTGAAACTGAGTCAGGCCATCTGGCGTTAACGCGCCTGTGTCGACAACGGCGAAGTCGTAGCACAACATGCCCGTTTGCTGCGTCCAGAAGATGGTGAAGACAACGACATTGCCGGCATTCGCCAGCGGGAACGTGAATGTGTTCTGATAATTGGTGTTCGCCGGAAGTTGCGAAGTAAACAGAGATTGCCACTGTCCATTGACGTTGACGAAGTTGTTCCACTTCACATTCGTCGGCCCCGTGTACAGATCATAATCCAGCACCAGATTGGCTCCGTCGTAACTGGCAGCCAGGTCCATCGTACAAACGTCCCCAGGCGCGCCCAACAGCCAGGGATCGAAGATAAGATTGTCGCTGACGCGATCCCCCAGCCCGCCCGGATTCAGGTAAGGGTGATAGGGACCACTAGCGTCTCCCCACCAACTATGGCGCACGTCCAGCGTATCCAGCAGCGTGGATTCATTGAGAACACCATAATCCGTGTTTCCCACATAACTGTTTTCAATCAAGAACGGGCGACCGGCAATGATGCGTATGCCATTCTTGTTACGCAACAGTTGCGTATTCATGATCGTTGGCTCCGCCCCATCAGAGATGTAGATACCCGTGGCCTGGCTGAACGAGTCCCGGATGATGGAATTGGTGACCGTAGACGGGCGGTTCACGGTATTGGAGCGGACAGTCAGCGCCTGGTCCATGTCCCCCGCACTATGTCCCGCGTAGGCCATCGTCACATAATCCAGGTCCACCATACCGTCTGTGTACACGTAGATGCCCTCCCAGTAGGTATCCAGGCCACCCGTGAAGGTGATCGGCTGCGCCTGCGTGCCATCAGCGTTCATGTCCCCATGCACCCAAATACCCGTCGTTGTGTTCTTAAACTGCACTTCTGTCCCTGGTGCCACGGTCAACACCATGTCGTGCGGCACGGTGATGTCGCCCTCAAAGCGGAAGGGGACGGGCTGCGGCCCCACCGCGCCCAGCGTCCGATCCCCCGTGAGGGTGGCGGCGCTCAATTCGATATGATTGGAGCCGTTGCCGCTGAGGGTGAGGTTGCTGATGAGGGGGTCGCTGGAGACAGCCATGTTCAGCCAGATTGGCGCGCCGGTGCCGGCATAACTGTCGCGCACGGTTGTGTTGGAAATCACCGCCTGCTGCCCCGCGTAAATCGCCAGCGCCCGCGCATGATTGCCATTTACATGCCCTGCCTTCTCAATCGTCACATAATCCAGCAACGCGGTGGCGTCCACACCGATGCGCACCCCGCCCCAGTTTCCGTCCAGGCCATTGGTAAACGTGATCGGCTGCGACGGTGAGCCATCAGCCATCAGGCTGCCATCCACCAGCAGGTCATACGACGTGTACTTGAATTGCACGGTGACGCCCGGCTGGACGGTGAGGGTGCGGCCTGAGGGCACGGTCACGTCCCCATCCCACATATAGGGAATCGGAGCCGGGCCAATTAGAGCCAGCGTGCGATTGGTACTCAACGCGCCGCTACCCAGTTCTATCACGTCATAGCCATTGCCGGACAGGATCAGGTTGGCGAAGGCCGGATCGCCGCCAGCAATGTTGCCAATCCAGATGGGCGCGCCCGTGCCGGCAAAGCCATTGCGCACCGTCACATTCGCAAAGGAAACGTTGTCAGAATTGATCAAGAGAGAACGGTCAACGTCACTGCTACTATGCCCGCCTTTTTCAATAATGGCGTCATTCATCACCACATTGGCCCCGCTGTCAATGCGAATGCCACCCCAGTAATTATCCACGCCGTTTGTAAACGTCACGGGCTGCGCCGCCGTACCCATCACAAACAGGCTGCCGGCCACAAAGAGATCATGCGGCGTGTTCTTGAACTGCACCTCTACGCCTGGCTCTACAGTCAGGATACGCCCCACGGGCACGGTTACGTCGCTGTCCCACAAGTAGGGGATGGGCGTCGAACCAACGGCGGTCAGGGTGCGGTTAGCGACCAGCGCGCCACCGCCCAACTCGATCTTGTTGGCCCCGTTGCCTGTCAGGGTCAGGTTAGCGATCAGGGGGTCGCCATTGGCCAGGTTGGTGATGTGGATGGGAGCAATGGTGGCCGGATTGCCGGCATATCCGTCCCGCACCACCGTATTCAACACGCTCACCTGGTTGGAATTAATCCACAGCGAACGCGCGTAAGTGCCATCCGTATGCCCGCCGCGCTCCAGCGTGGCATCATCCAGCGTTGCTTTGCCGCCCGCATTCACATAGATGCCACCCCAATAATTGGAAGCGCCGTTCGTGAACAGGATCGGCAGCGCCGGCGTCCCCACTGCCGATAGTTCCCCATCTACCCACAAATCCGTGCCCGTCGCTTCCATTTCCACAGTCACGCCCGGCTCAATCGTCAAAACGTATCCCGCGGGAATGGTCACATCCCCCTCCAGGCGATACGGAATGGGCGTAGGGGCAATCAGCGCCAGCGTGCGGTTACCCGATAGGGACGCAGACTCCACGTCAATGCGGTCTATCCCGTTCCCCGTCAACTCAAAGTCGTCAAAAATGGGATCCGCGGGCACATTGCGCAGCCACACAGGCGCGTCCGCCCCAAATCCGTTGCGGATGCGGCTGTGCACCAGCGTCACGTCCCCCGATTGAATAATCAGGGAACGGGCAATGCCGCTGGTATGGCCGCCATTTTCAATCGTCACGTAATGGAAATCCGCCAACCCCGTAGGATTGACGTAAATGCCGCCCCAATAATCATCCGTGCCATTGGTGAACGTAATCGGCTGCGTGATCGTGCCCGCGGCAATCAGGTTGCCGCTCACGTATAGATCGTGCGCTGCCGCCTCAAACTGCAACTCCACGCCTGGCTCAATCGTCAGCACGCGCCCATTGGGGATCGTCATGTCTCCTTCAAAGCGATAAGGAATCGGCTGCGGTCCAATTTCAGCGGCCAGGGTGCGATTACCGGCCAGGGTCGTATTCCCTTCCAGGTCAATGTAATTCTTGCCATTTCCATTCAACGTCAGATTACTGAAGAACGGGTCAGTGGCGATATTGGAAATGAGGATGGGCGCTTCCGCGCCATATCCGTTTTGAATCCTCACATTGGTGGCGGAAACGTCGGGCGAGCCAATGGAAAGCGAGCGGTTCAGCCCACTGCTGTGCCCGGCCGAATCAATCGTCACGTAATCAAGCACAGCGGTTCCGCCGGCCTGGATGCGCATCCCTCCCCAGAAGTCATCCGCGCCGCTGGTAAATGTAATAGGCTGCGTCGGCGTTCCGTCCGCCACCAGGTCTCCGTTAATGAACAGGCGTTTGGCTACAGTCTCGAACTGCACTTCCACGCCCGGCTCAATCGTGAGTTGTAAGTTAACGGGAACGGTCACGTCTCCTTCAAAGCGATAGGGGATGGATTGAGGGCCACTGATGTGCGCCAGGGTGCGGTTCCCCGTCAGCGTGATGTCTCCCTGTAAGTCAATGTAATCGGTGGCATTGCCTGTTAGCGTCAGGTTGCTGAAGAGGGGATTGCCAGCCATATTAGAGAGCCAGATAGGGGATTCCGTGCCGCACCCAAACTGCACGGTGGTGTTGGTTACGCTCACGTTGGGCGAGTAAAGCGTCAAGGAGTGATGCTGCGAGCCATTCGGGTGACCGCCGTAGGCGATAACGGCGTAATCAAACGTGGCCGTCCCCGCCGACCCGATGTTAATGCCGCCCCAACAGGTATCCTGGCCGCGCGTGAAGGTCACGGGCATAGCCGCCGTCCCCGCCGCCAGCAATGTGCCGTCTACCAGCAGCCTGTGGCTTGTGCTTTGAAACTCGACTGTCACCCCCGGCATGATCGTCAGGATGCGGTTGTTGGGGACGGTGACGTTGCTGAGGAAACGGTATGGCACGGGCACGGGACCAATATGCCCCAGTGTGCGGTTGGCGGTGAGGGTGACGTTTCCTTCCAGGTCAATACGGTTAATCGTGTTGCCCACCAGTGTAACGTTGCTCAGGTTTGGATTGCCCGCCACGTTAGCGATGTAAATGGGCGTCGTCGTGCCGTATCCGTTCTGGATGGTGGTGTTGGCGATGTTCACCTGGTATGTATCCAGCCACAGAGAGCGCCCCAAACTGCCGTTCACGTGCCCCGCTTGGGCGATGGTCACGTGGTCCAGGTCGGCGGTGGCGGAACCATAGATGCGTATGCCTCCCCAGTAGCTATCGAACCCGTTGGTGAAGGTGATCGGCTGCGCCACGGTCCCCAGCGCGACCAGATCGCCTTGAACGTGCAGGTCGTGCGCCAGATTGGCAAATTGCACTTCTGTTCCCGGTTCAACCGTCAGAACCAGGTTGTTGGGCACTGTCACGTCCCCATCTATCCAGCGATAGGGTACGGGATTCGGACCAATCTGGCGCAGGGTACGATTTCCCGCCAGGCTGACATTGCCCTGCAATTCAATGCGATCGGCGCCATTATTAACCAATGTGAGGTTATTCAGAGTGGGGTCGGCGCTCACGTTGCTGATGTACAGGGGGGCAGCGAATGTGTCGCTGATAACGCTGTTGGAAGCGGTGACATTAGAGGACTGGATGGATAGGCCGTAGCGAGCGTTGCTGCTGGGGTCTCCACCATAGGTGATGGCCGTATGGTCCAACACAGCCGCGCCGCTGCTACTGATTTGGATCCCCCCCCAGTTACTGTTTGCGCCGCCCCGAGTAAAGGTGATCGGCTGCGTCGGCGTGCCCTGCGCCAACAGAATACCATTGACAATCAGATCGTAAGCGGCAGCTTCAAATTGCACTTCCACGCCTGGCTCAATGGTCAGGGTGATAGAGCCGTTGACGGTTACGTCGCACGTCACCAGAACAGGGCTATCAACAAGCGCCCAGGTCGTGTTTGTGGTAATAGCCCCACACGCGGCGATGCCCGCGCCGGTTTCTTGGGCGCTGCCGGCATACGCGATTCCCATGGTAAAGAGCAGCATGAGCAACAAAAGATTGCTGGCGAACAGCGCTGCCTTTTGCCATCTGTTAAGCTTCTTAAATTGCATCTGATTTCCTCCCGGATGTAGGCGATAGTCGCACTCTGGCAACGATCAGCAAAGTTTTGTCGCGGATTGATGCGACAACGGACATAGCGGTCATCGTATCGGGTTGCGGCTACGAATTGGCGGAGTCATCATCCGAATTTTGGGATCAGAGGTGGGGGAATTTAGTGATCCGATTTTTCAGATCGGGTATAATCAGGGGCAGGATTTTGCCAGTTGCGCAGTCAATCAATTGCATCCCCGCGAACCAGCTACTCTTGTTTCAAGGCAACTCCGTTGTATTGATGCCGGCATAATCGCTCCCGCTCCACACGTCGTTCGGCTGCCTTTTCAGCGTCAAACATGTCTGCCAAAACCCAAAACAATCAGGATGGATGCCGCAAAATGCCGGCATGTCCGCTCCATTCATCACCCCAAAGTAACTGCCGGGTAGATACTCCCCCAATCGGCAGCGCAGCGACAGAATAACATCCCCCGGCGCGACAGCTCCGAAATCCAAGTCTTTTCCGTTCAGGAACATCGCTATCATTCGAGGTGTACGTAATGCCCAAGCATGAAGCATTCAGCCGCATGTTGTCACAGGCTATCTACATCATCAAGACGCTGGAGAACAAGAATCTCAGCGTCGTGCAGGATGAGCTAGGTTATGCCTTGCAGCGCAAAGGGGGGAGCGCGGTGGAACGGTGGCGCAAAGGGTACTTGCCGCCGACCATTGATGACATTGAAACGCTGGCGCGCCTGTTGATCCAGCGCAGCCAGGGACATTTGAGCGGCGAGTGGTTGAACGCTTTCCTGGTGGCAGCGGAATATCCCTACCCGGACCAACTAAGCGAGAAGATTCTTGTGATGCCGGCATCTTCGCCACCCCAGAACCACTCCACCAGACCCGGCTCAAGGATTGAGCGCCCTTTGGCGACGCAGTCGGTGGCCGGGCGTAGGGCGCTATCCGAAAATCATTCTCCTGTGCCGGCAAACAGGCAGCCGCCGGCCGCATCCACGCTAGCCATGTCACCGGCCGCGTTTATTGCCGGCCCGCCTATTTTGCGTCCACGAGACTTTTTCGGGCGGGAGTGGGAGCTAAAGCAAATCTTTCATCGCCTGCAAGGGGGCATGTTGCAACACGTGGCCGTCATGGGCGCGCGCCGCAGCGGAAAAACCTCGCTGCTGCATTATCTGCGGCAAATCACGACGGCCTCGACGCCATCGCTACGCCCCGACCAGCGACAGGATTGGCTCCCCCATCCACAACATTACCGCTGGGTCTTTGTGGATTTTCAGGACAGCCGTATGCTGCGCCAGTCTACCTTTCTCGGCTATCTGATGGACCAGTTAGAGATCCCCCGCCCTGAACCGTGCGAGCTAAATACGTTTATGGAGGCGGTGAGTGAGAATTTGCACATGCCGGCCATTCTTCTCCTGGACAAAATCGAAGCCGCCCTGGCCTCGCCAGAATTGGACATGCCCTTCTGGTGGAATCTGCGCTCTCTGGTCACCAACCAGACAGGCGGCAACCTGGGTATTGTGGTCACCTCGCATAAACAACCCGTCGAACTGGCGCAGGATTACGGCAAACCCTCCCCCTTCTTCAACATCTTTGGCTACGCCATCAATCTGGGGCCATTGAGGGAAACGGAAGCGCGTGCCTTGATTGCCAGTTCCCCGGTCCCTTTTGCGGCGGAAGATACGGCATGGATCTTGGAACAAAGCAAAGGTTGGCCGGCTCTGCTGCAAATTCTCTGTGCCATCCGCCTGATAGCGCTGGAAACAGGTCAACATGACCAGCTTTGGCGCGAGGATGGCTTGCGCCAGATCAAACATCATCGCCACTTGCTGGAAATGCCGGCATAAACCACCAGCCTCCCATCTCCCAACCATGACCTTCACGGACGCGCCCGATCTCCACCCCCACCCTGTTTGCGCCAGCCTGCAACTGCTCTTCTGGCTCACCTTTCGCCCCTCCGCCTGGCGCGCCTACATGCAGCGCCTGAGCAGTGAGGAAGAGGCGGACATCTCACTACTGCACCTGACCCGAACGCAACGGACCGCGGCCCGCCCACTATTATTGACACTCATCGCCTCGCCTCTCCTGGCAACACTCATCATCATCCTGCTCAGTTGGCTCGTCGGCGGGGAGCGTCTTGGTCTGCTCAACCCAGAAGTCGTCATCACGATCACACACCTGTTCACGGCCACCGGCGCCATCGTCATTACCCTCACGATATGTGGCGGCATTTTCGTCGGTTGGGGCATGGTCGTCAGTCTGCTGCTGGTGACGATACTGGCTCTGGCCTGGCAGCAACTATCTGCCCTACCACTCTTCCAGGCGTCACCCGATTTACTGAACTACGTGTCCCGAATTGCCGGCGTCGGCTTTGCTTCCGGCGTCATCGCCAGCGTTTCCATCAGCGTGAGTTCTGGCGGGCGGCAGCGTTATGAAATCAGGCAGCAGTTGGGTGCGGTCATCGTGGGCATTTTTGTCAGCGGCGTCATTTTAGGAGCCGGGCTGGGGCTGGCGTTGGTGTTGAGCCGCGGCACGGCGGGGGAGGTGATTTCCGGGCAAGCCAATCATATCGCCGGTATTGTGCCATTGGGGCTAAGTGCCGGCATTGCCCTCGGCATCGGATTCGTCATTGTTACACGCCTGCCGGCCCGCCGCTCCCGCAAAAATATCCTCACCGGAATCGCCTTCGCCCTCCTCGTCATCCTCACTTTCCTCCTGGCCGCAAACATCCCCAAAATCTATCGCAACTTCCCCGTCGGCGTTGGCACGGGCATCTTGTTTAGCGTCATGTACATCTTCCCCTTCCAACTCGCGCGGCGGCTGGCAGGCGTTTGGGCCGGAGCCGCCGCCGGGGCCATCGGTTGCGGCAGTCTCTATGCCCTCGCCCTCATTGCCACGGGCAATCATAACCCACTGACCTTGCTCCTTTCGGGCATACTCAGCAGCATTATCGGTTTGAGTTTCTCCTTCTGGCGTCCCCTGCTTTTCTACCCCTTCGCCATGGCCTGGAACACCCTCATCTTTTACCTGGATCGACAGCGTCCCCCAGACGCGCCACGCCTGCTGCACTGGCATTCCGCCTTCTGGGATGAGCAACAACGATTGCCCCTGTACGGCCTGGACAATTACCTGGTCTGGATCGCCACGCCAGACCCGGCCACGGCGAAAACGGCCATGGCCTACCTCACCACGGGCCATCAGCGGTGGGCGGCGCAGGCCGCCAGTATTGAATTGGAAGCGCGACGGATGGAATCCTGTACAACGGTGGCGGAAATTGCCGGCATTCATAAACACCTGGGTTCCGAATATCTATCAGAATCCTCCACGCCCGTCTTCGCCAGCTTCAAACACCTCAGCCAGGACACACAGGCCGCCCTCAACCAGACCATTCGCTACCACCAGCGCCTGACCCTGCACGAAATTGCCCACCGCCTCGAACTGCTGTCGCACGAATTGCAGCGCAGCAACAACCTGTATGCAACCCGTTTTTTCCCCATTGCCCTCCGCTGGCAACAGATCATCACCACGCACGCCCACGAACTCACGCGGCAAGTCGACCACCAGCAAGAAATCGACAACCCGTATATTTTTGGCGTGCCCCTGACGGCCCAACAGCACATATTCGTCGGACGCACCGACATCAGCCGCCGCATTGAGCAGCAGATTTTGGACCAGCGACATCCCCCACTGTTCCTCGACGGGCAGCGGCGTATGGGCAAAACCTCGCTCCTGCACAACCTGGGTCGGTTGCTCCCGAACGCCATCGTCCCCCTCTACGTTGATGGGCAAGGATTGGCCGGCTGCCAGAATTACGCCGACTTGCTCTACAACGCCATCTGGCAGATGCGGCGCTCCGCCATGCAGCACCGCCGTCTGACCCTGCCTGACCTGGCGCGCGATAGCCTGGCGGACAAGCCGTTTCCCGCGTTCAACGACTGGCTGCGGCAGGTGGAAGACATACTCGCACAGGAGAACCAGGCAGTGGGGCTGCTCATTTTTGATGAATTTGAGGCGCTGGATGCCATTCTGCGGCAGCGCGGCCTCGATGAAACAGCCATCATGAATCTACTGCGGCATCTGATTCAGCATCGCCCCACTTTTCGCCTCTTGTTCGCCAGTTCGCACCCGCTGGAGATGTTCGACCATTGGGCCAGCTACCTTATCAATACGCAGGTGTTGCACTTGAGCTATTTGCAGGAACCGGCTGTGCGCCAGTTGGTAGAGCGTCCTATTCCCCGTTTTGGGCTGCACTATGCCCCGGCCGCAAGCGACTATATCTGCCACCTCACCCGCGGCCATCCCCACCTGGTGCAGTTGTTGTGCTACGAGATTGTCAACGCCAAAAATGAACAGCCAGTCACGGAGCGGTTCGTTGCCGGCATTTCCGACATCGAAACAGCCGTCGCGCGTGCCTTAAAAAGCGGGCGCTTCTTCTTCGTGGATATCGAACGCAACCAGGTCGGGCAACACGGCCTCAACGTCCTCCGCTTCCTCGCCGGCCAGAGCGCAACCGGCCCCCTCCCCCTCGACACCCTGCGCCAACAATTCGGCACAAGCGTTGACGCCACCCTCCACCAACTGCAACAGCGCGAACTCATCGAACCAAACGGCGCGGCCTACCAGTTTCAAGTAGAAATGATCCGACGCTGGTTTGCCTAGCGCCGCCACGCCGCCTGCTTTGTCTCCCCTGCGCGCCAATGCTATAATGCCCGCGAAAACGCAAGCAAACACCCCCGATTCCCGACAGGACCACCAATCTTTCGGGGGTGGCAAATGAACAATTATCGTAACGCTAACGCTCTCTAGAAATTGGTCCAATCTGGCTTAGCAGTTGCCAATTATCATTACCATGTCTCTCACCCTGGCAGACGTTGAAAAAATAGCGCACCTGGCCCGCCTCGAACTCACCCACGCGGACATGGAGCAATACCTGGGGCAACTTTCCGCCGTCCTGGACTATGTGGCCCAGATCAGCGAGCTAGACCTGGACGACATCCCCCCCACCACGCACGCCGTCGTGCGGCATAACGTGCTGCGCGACGATCGGGTGCAGCCGTCGCTATCCCCGTCGGACGCTTTGTTCAACGCGCCGGAACAGGAAAACGATCAGTTCAGGATACAGGCCATTCTGGAAGATTGAAAGCGCGTATCCATACACGTAGACCTGCCAGATTTCCTTGAGAAGCATCTCATAAACAAACCGAACCCGGCGGGTCTTGCTCGGAAACCGGGCAGTCACCTGGCAAATTTCCATCTCACAAATGTGGCAGGGCACGCGCCCTGCTTTTGTTTCTTTGGGTTCGTGCAAAATCGACGTTGGCCTATCCGCCAAACAAGAACCCTTCCCGCACATCTGTCATTTCCCAGCTTAAATACGGATGCGCCCTTTGGCATTACCCTTCATGAACTTTTCTTCTCTTACGTTGACTGAACTGCGCGACGCATTGCGCCAGGGGCGCGCCACCAGCGTTGCCGCCACGCAGGCGATGCTTGATCGCATTGTCGCCGTTGACAATGACGTGCGCAGCTACCTGACCATCACGGACGAGATGGCCCTGGAGCAGGCCGCCGCCGCCGACGCCCGCCGCCGGCAAGGGGACGACTCGCCCCTGCTGGGCATCCCCGTGGCCGTGAAGGACATCATCTGTACCGAAGGCGTGGAAACCACGGCGGGCAGCCAGATTTTGGAGGGCTTCATCCCGCCGTATGATGCGTTTGTGGTACAACGGTTACGGGAAGCGGGAGCCATCATCCTGGGCAAAACCAACACGGATGAGTTCGCCATGGGGTCGTCCACGGAGAACTCCGCCTACGTGACGACGCGCAACCCGTGGGATTTGACGCGCGTGCCGGGGGGCAGCAGCGGCGGCAGCGCGGCGGCTGTGTCCGCGGGCATGGCCTACGCCGCCCTGGGTACAGACACAGGGGGGAGCGTGCGCCAGCCGGCTTCGTTGTGCGGGCTGGTGGGATTGCGCCCCACCTACGGGCGCGTCTCCCGCTGGGGCGTGATCGCTTTTGCGTCTTCGCTAGACCAGGTTTCTACGTTGGGGCGCACCGTGGCGGACTGCACGGCCATTTTCCAGGCTATCGCCGGCCATGACGAGCGGGACAGCACCTCCATCGATGCGCCCGTGCCGGATTATGACGCGGCGCTTACGGGGGATATTCGCGGGCTGCGCGTGGGTGTGCCGGGGGAGTATTTTGGCGCGGGGTTGCAACCGGCGGTGAAGACGGCGGTGCTGGCGGCGATTGATCGGTTGGCCCAGTTGGGGGCGGAGATTCGTTCCATTAGCCTGCCGCACACGAAGTATGCGTTGCCGGCATATTACCTGATTGCCCCCGCCGAAGCCAGCGCCAACCTCGCCCGCTACGACGGCGTCCGCTACGGTCCCCGCGTCAACGGAAGCGACGTCATCGACACCCTGAAGAAAACGCGCGCCCTCTTTGGCCCCGAAGCGCGGCGGCGCATCATGCTGGGCACATACGCCCTCAGCGCCGGCTATTACGACGCTTACTATGGGCGCGCCTTGAAAGTACGCACCCTCATCAAGCAAGACTTCCGCGCCGCTTTCGAGACCGTAGACGTCATCGCCGCCCCCACCAGTCCCACGACCGCCTTCAAAATCGGCGAGAAGGCGAACGACCCGCTGAGCATGTACCTGGCGGACATTTTGACGCTGCCGCTGAACCTGAGCGCAAGCTGCGGCCTCTCCGTCCCCTGCGGGTTCGACGAATTGGGGCTGCCCATCGGCTTGCAACTCATGGGCGACACCCTGCAAGAAGCAACCATTCTCAACGCCGCTTTTGCTTATGAACAGTCGGAATCCTGGTGGCGACGGACGCCGCCCATCACGAAAAACGGCTAACTGAGAAAAGAAAACGGGAACAAAAACGGACCATTATCCACTATTCTCGGAGGAGACTTCACCGGCTGCCGCCGACCACCATGAATGAAAATGGTGTGCCGTCGTAGCCCGATTTTCCAAATCGGGCGGGCGATTTGGAAAATCGCCCTACATTTTTGAAGGAGTTTTAGATGAAAGTTGTCATTTTACTCGGCGGTTATGGTACACGTATGCGCCCGCATACGTGGAGCCGCCCCAAGCCGCTGCTGAACGTGGCGGGGAACACCGTCCTGGGTCACATTCTCGACCTGATGCACGAGATCACCACGGAAGAAGTGGTGTTTGTCGTGGGCTATAAGGGCGACATGATTGAGGCCTGGGTGCGGGAAAACTATCCGCACCTGGACAGCCACTTCGTGGTGCAGGAACAGGCATTGGGCCAGGCGCACGCCGTCTGGCTTTGCCGCGATTTTCTGGACGCGGGCGAAGTGGTGATCGCTTTTGGCGATGGCATTATTAAGGCGGATTTCGCCCATTTCGCCAGCGATGGGGACGCTACCTTCCTGGTGCAGGAGGTGGAGGATCCGCGCATTTTTGGGGTGGTAGCCCTGGACGAAGCGGGGTTTGTCTCCCGGTTTGTGGAGAAGCCGGCGACGATGGAGAATCGCATGGCCGTGGTGGGCATCAACTGGTTCCGCGACGCGGCGCAGTTGCGTCAGGCAATTGATATTGTGATGGAAGAAGGGCGCATGACGAAGGGGGAGTATTTCATGGCGGATGCGTATGAGGTGCTGCTGGAGCAGGGGGCGAAGTTTCGGGTGGCGCCGGTTGCGTATTGGCTGGATGCCGGCAATCCACGCAACATCCTCAACACCAATCGCCAACTGCTACAGAACAGTGCCGCCAGCCCCGACGCCGCCGCCCGCGCCGCCGCCGAGGGCTTCACGCTCGTGCCTCCCGTCTATCTGCACCCCGATGCCCAGGTCGCAGCTTCCGTCGTCGGCCCCTATGCCACCATTGGCGCGGGGGCGACCGTGACCAACAGCATCGTCAGTGACTGCATCATTGACGCCGGCGCATCCGTGCAAACGTGTATTCTGAAACAAACATTGGTCGGGCAAAACGCGCGGGTGACGGGGCGGGCGCTGCAACTTTTCGTGGGCGACAATTCCGCCGTAGAATCAGGAGGATAAGATCATGCAACGTTATATTTCGCGCCGGGTGGCGGCGACGCCGCCATCGGGTATTCGCAAGTTTTTTGACATTGCCGCCACGATGGAGGATGTGATTTCGCTGGGGATTGGCGAGCCGGATTTTGTGACGCCGCAACCTGTGTTGAATGCCGGCATTGCCTCCCTCCAACGCGGCGAAACAGCCTACACCTCCAACAGCGGCACCATCGAACTACGCGCCGCCCTCAGCCGCCACCTGCAGCAACTTTATGGCGTCAGCTACAATCCCGACGACGAGATCATCATCACCGTCGGCGTCAGCGAAGCCCTCTACCTGGCCATGACCGCCGTCATCGATCCGGGTGACGAAGTCATCATCCCCGAACCCTGCTTCGTCTCCTACGCCCCCGAAGTCACCTTCGCCGGCGGCACGCCCGTCACCGTGCCCACCTACGTGGAGAACCAATTCCAGGTCACGGCAACGGAGATCGCCGCCGCCATCACCCCCAAGACCAAAGCCATCCTCCTCGGCTACCCCAACAACCCCACGGGAGCCGTCATGACCCGTGCCGTCATGGCCGAAATCGCCGCCGTCGCGGAACAGCACGACCTGCTGATCATCTCCGACGAAATCTACGACCAGCTCGTCTACGGCGTCCCCCACACCTGCGTCCCCAGCCTGCCCGGAATGCGCGACCGCACCATCCTCCTCGGCGGCTTCAGCAAGGACTACGCCATGACCGGCTGGCGCATCGGCTACGCCTGCGCCAATCCCGATCTGCTGGGCGCGATGCGCAAAGTGCATCAATACACCATCATGTCCGCCCCCACCACGGCGCAAATGGCCGCCCTCGTCGCCCTTTCCGACGGCGCGGAACACGTGGCGCGCATGAGGCAGGAGTACGACCGCCGCCGCCGCCTGATCGTGGACGGCTTCAACACGCTGGGGCTAGACTGCTTTGAGCCGCGCGGGGCGTTCTACGCCTTCCCCTCCATCGCCCGCAGCGGCATGAGCAGTGACGACTTCGCCAACCGACTGCTGGCCGAGGAGCAGGTGGCCGTGATTCCGGGCGAAGCCTTTGGGGCCAGCGGCGCCGGCTTCGTCCGCGCCGCCTACGCCACCGCCTACGAGAAAATCGAAGAAGCCCTCAACCGCATCGAATCCTTCATGCGCCGCCACGGTTAATGGGCAGCCGATGGGTCCCCTTGCGCAGGCCGGCGCCCAATTTGCCGAGGTCAGCAATGCAAAATTTAACGATTGAAAATTTCGGTCCAATCAAGCAGGCTGAAATTGAAATACGGAGCGTTCTCGTCTTTATCGGACCGCAGGCGAGTGGAAAAAGCACGATCAGTAAGGCCATTTACTTCTTCAAATCCTTGCGGGATGATCTGTTTCGTTATTTGTTGGACATCCTCAACGGCATTGAGGAAGCTCCCGCCCCACCTGGCTACTCCCTTTCCCAATTTGGCAGGCGGGCGCGTGATAAATTCCTGGGCATCTATGGACCGGTGGCGCACTTTGCTTTGATGCGTTTGTACTACGACTATGGTAATGGTGTGTATGTTGCGGTTGTGCCTTCTAATGACGGTCTGGGCTTTACAAACGTCTGGCTAGGCGGCAGCTTTGGCGAGAAATTCAAGCTACTTGTTCAAGATACCGTCACGTTTCGCCAGAAAGCAGAAGAGTTGCGGAGAGATAGGTTTCTTTCGTCTCGTGAAACGCTGCGTTTTGAGGCAGAACAGTAGAATTAAAAGACCGGCATCTGTTGGCGGGCGTCAAGCAAATCACGGCCACTTTGGAGATGTTTGACCCGTTCATCAGAGAAAGCCATGGGAGACTTTTCGCGCGGATTGTCGTCACCAGGGTCAACAACCCACGCGCCGTTGAAAATGATGCTTCCGTTCTCCGTCTGCGAAAGCGTCTCAAAAAACAAGGTGGAGATTTCAGGTACGAGACTCGCGTGTTAACGGATGTGTTATGACAAAACCCTCAGGACGCTCTATGAAGACATCTTTCCGAAATATCGTGGCTGTGGTGATTGCCGGCATTTGGATCAACGCATCCGAATTTTTCCGCAACGAAATCCTGCTCAAAACCCATTGGATCAACCACTATGAATCGCTGGGGTTGATCTACCCATCCGCGCCCCAAAACGGGATCGTGTGGGTCGTTTGGGGCTTTTTGTTCGCCATCGCCATCTACCTGCTCTCCCGCCGATTCAATCTCTGGCAAACAACCCTCATCAGTTGGTTCATGGGCTTTGCCTTGATGTGGATCGTCACCTGGAACCTGGGCGTCCTTCCGCCTGGCATTCTCATTTATGCCATTCCCCTCAGCCTGTTGGAAGCCTTTCTTGGCGCTTACATCTGCATCAAAATGAGCAGGGATAGCGTCGCCAAGAGTTGAAATGACGCGCCTCGCCGATGATGAAAATGCCGGCATTCATCCACCCAGACAAGCGCGATCAAAGGTTGCACGGCAACCTATGTGAGGGGTCAAAGTGAACGAAGCGTTTTCCCAATGAGTGTGTTTCAAATGGGTTGCTCAGGCTGCGCGCGCCGTAGGACAATTTGCCTAAATTGTCCCTTCATGGCGGAGGACAATTCAGCGAATTGTCCTACAGCAAGCAACAGTCAACTAAAATGAAACACACCCATTGACAACAGGCATTCACAGGAAAAAGGAGCAAAGCATGGAACTCGGCGCATTTTCAATTAGCCTGGCGGTGAAGGACATCAAGGCTTCGCAGGCGTTCTACGAACAACTTGGCTTCCAGGCCGTCATGGGAGACGCCTCCCAAAACTGGCTCATTCTCAAAAATGGCACACACGTCATCGGCCTGTTCCAGGGGATGTTTGAAAAGAACATCCTCACCTTCAACCCCGGTTGGGACAGCAACGCGCAAAAATTGGACAGCTTCACCGATGTGCGCGAGCTGCAGCGTCAACTGAAAGCGCAAGGCGTAGCATTAGTCAGCGAAGCAGACGAAACCACCACCGGCCCCGCCCACATCACGTTACTCGACCCCGACGGCAACCCTATCCTCATCGATCAGCACGTTTAACCAGGCGCTCACATTGACTTGATGGTACTGTTATGACAAATTATGAATTAGTCGTGGGGTTGGAAGTCCACGCCGAACTGCTGACGGAATCGAAAATGTTTTGCGGCTGCCGCGTCGTGGACAGCGTCACGGCGCAGCCGAACAGCGCCGTTTGCCCCGTTTGCCTGGGGATGCCGGGGATGCTGCCGGTGATCAACCGGCGGGCGGTGGATTTTGCCCTGCGTGTGGCCCTGGCGCTGCACTGTACCATTCACGAACATAACATTTTTGCGCGCAAGAATTACTTTTACCCGGACTTGCCCAAGGGGTATCAAATCAGCCAGTACGAGCTGCCACTGGCGACGGACGGCTGGCTAGACATCACGCTGGAGTCGGGAGAGACGCGGCGCATTGGCGTCCGCCGCGTCCACATGGAGGAGGATACGGGCAAAAATACACACCTCTCCGATGGCTCCTCCCTGGTGGATTACAACCGCTCCGGCGTGCCGTTGTTGGAGATTGTGTCGGAACCGGATTTACGCACACCGGAGGAGGTGTATGCCTATGGCGTAAAGCTGCGGCAGGTGCTGCGCTACCTGGGGGTGAATTCGGGCGACATGGAGAAGGGGGTGCTGCGCGTGGAGCCAAACATCAGTGTACGCCCGGTGGGGTCCACGGACTTCGGCACGCGCACGGAGGTGAAGAACCTGAACAGTTTCCGCGCCCTGGCGGGCGCGACGGCGTTTGAGTTCGCGCGGCAGGTGGCGGCGCTGGAGGCGGGGGAGTCTGTCGTGCAGGAAACGCGCGGCTGGGACGAGGGGCGGCGGGTGACTTTCTCGCAGCGGGTGAAGGAGGCGGCGGAGGATTATCGCTACTTTCCGGAACCGGATTTGCCGGCACTTTCCATCCCCCCTATCTGGATCGAACAGGCCCGCGCCGCCCTGCCCGAACTCCCCGACGCCCGCATCACCCGCTATCGCCACAATTTTGGCCTCTCCGCCTACGACGCCCACATCCTCACCGACGAGCGCGCCGTCTCCGACTGGTTTGACGCCGCCATCGCCACCGGCGGCGACCCGCGCCAGGTCGCCAACTGGATGATCAACAGCCTGTTCAGCCTCATGAACGAACACAAACAGGAAATTGACCGGATTCGCGTGACACCGGCGGGTTTGGTAGAACTAATCAGCCTGGTGGAAGCTGAGACGATTAACCAGAACACGGGCAAGGAGGTGCTGGCGGAAATGTTCCGCGGCGGCGAGCCGGCGCCGGCCATCGTCGCCGCCCGCGGTCTGGCGCAAATCTCCGACGCCGACGCCCTGGCGCCAATCGTGAGCCAGGTTTTGGCGCAAAATGAAGCACAGGTGGCCGCTTACCATGCCGGCAAAACACAACTCCGCGGCTGGTTCGTGGGGCAGGTCATGAAAGCCACGCGAGGCAAAGCCAACCCAACCCTGGTCAACAAGCTGTTGGACGAACGCCTTTGAATAAAAGGCCGGACGTAACGAAGTTAGCGAAAATGTGCGGCGCACAGCCACAGTGCGCCGCACAGCCACAGTGCGCCGCACAGCCACAGTGCGCCGCACCTCATGGAGCCAAAATCGAATTAACGCCCCCGCGTACGCAGCGGCAGCCAATCCTTTGACTGCCAGTAGCGGCGCTGAATCTCGTCCGTCTGCTGCGCCAGAGCCGTACGCGCCGCATAAAGCAGCATCCGCACCAACCCCGGCGGGTGAAACAATGTTTTACCAATCCACAGCCGTTCCGTCGGCTGTTCCCCCTCATGACGACGGAAAAACCGGTGCGCCGCCACCAGCGGATGGGCATCCCGCAACAGCCCCATGCGCCGCGCCACGGCTAACCCCAACACGGCGTGCGCCGTTTCCTCCAGCGTGGAGCCGCACACCTCGCCCCATCCGCCGTCAAACTGCTGCGCCGCCAGCAAGAAATCCAGCGCCTCACGCGCCATCTCATCATCCCAACCCGCCAGCGTGGAGACCGCATGAGCCGCCACATAAACGGGCGAGAAATGCCACTTATCCGTGTAGCCATTGTTCCGGCGCAGTTCCCGCCGCAGCCATTCCGTCACCACCAGCGCCAACTGCTTATGGTCGCGCCGGTCTAAATCCTGGCGCAGCGCGGCCAGGGCATGCAAATTGACCGTGACGGAGGGGGTGCGTTCGTCATGGTACGTGCGAAAGTGGTCGGTGCGCCAAAAGGAGAACAGCGGCTCAGGAGAAGGGTACAGCCCACCCCAACGTAGCACGGCATAGCCCATGCTGGTGTCGTCGCCATCGCTGACCATAAAAGAGCCGCTGGAAGACAGTCCGGCGGGGCGGGCGGACCAATAACGGCTCAACTGTCGCAGCAGCGTCGCCACGAACGGGGTATTGGGGTCTATGCCCGCACGCCAGAAACTATCAAGCGTCCAGGTTAGCTCAAACACCTCAATAGGCCAGCAGAAGCCGACGCCGCCACCGCCGAAGTGGACAACATGGTGCAAGAAAGCATCCGCGCGGGCGTTGTCCTTTCCATGCTGGCGCAGGGCGCGCAGATAGGCGGCGGTGGCCGCGATGGAGGTTTCCACGGAGCCAAAGCGATTGAGCAGCCGGGGATCGATGCGGGCGAGGGCATCGTCGGGCAGCATTTCCAGGTTAAACCACCAGCTTCGGGGCTTTTCGTAGTTAATTTTGAATTCACCGATGAGGCGGCGTTTCTGCTCGGCGATGCGCAGAATCGCCTGCCATTCCGGCGGGTCAAGGGCAAGGCCATGGTGGCGCAATTCGTCTACAAGACGGGGTAGGAGGAGTTCAAAACCAACTGGCTCGTGAATTTCTGCCGGCAAATCGCGGGCATAGCGATACAAAGCGGACACACCGCGCTCAATCCGTGGCGCATCGTCAGCCGCCGGCCACTGGCGCAAAGCCAGCAGGCAGGCAAGCGTGGAAATTGTGCGCTCGTGGGCGTTATAGACGCGCGGCGCGCCCCAACCACCATCCGGCAGTTGGTGGGCGCGAATAAAGGTAAGGGTTTCAGGCCATGCCGGCATTCCTGCATGCACGCGCGACGGAACCATCGCGGCCCATGCCGTACTGTACGGATCTGGAGAAACCAGTCCCCGTCTGGATTGTAACAACCGCTGGAGTTCATTATTCTGCATCACTTTCAATATCTCCCTGTTTTCAATTAAGCTCCTGAGTGGTACCCCACCCACAAATGAAGTGACTTATGCAAAAGTCGTTACCGACGATAACACGTCAGTCGTCGAAAGAGATGTGCCAGCATTCCCCGTATTTAGTTTTTAAGGCCAGATCCACAAGGAATCACGGGATACTAGCGGAAGCGTTTTCTTCTCCCGATGGCTGTGTCCTGTCTGTATTACTTCCTCCCGCACAGCCAGCCCAAACCATCTCAAGAGAATTAAGAGTAGGATAACGATAATACAAGAAAGTTGATATTAACAAGTTAATAGATCATGGTCTAATGGGGAGTACTTTTAGCCTATTCCTGCGCAAATTGGCTATTTTCGACGCAAAGTGATCCCTTTCGTCATCGTTTTTTCGCCATTCGCTGGCCTATTTTTGCCGGTCCGGCTATCATTCCCAAATGGGAGGCTACCAACATGACGCTTAATGATTCAACAACACAGACCGCGTTCCTCGCCGCGCCAATGGCGGAAGTCGCGCGGGCGGCTCCGGCGGCAATGGTTTATTCTCCAGGAGGCACACGGCGGCAGGCGGCGTTTGCCGGCATTTCCCCCTGGAGCGACGACTACTTCCGTTGGGCACGCCAGACCACCATCGGCGACTTCCATCTCATCTTCACCCACGGCGTGCGCCACCTCTTCTCCCCCACCCTCACCCCGGGCAATTTTCAAGAAGTCAATGCCCATCGACACAAGTTGCTGCAATGGGTGGACTGGGGCGTGGCGGGCGACGACGCTTTGCGTGACTATGCGCAGCACGGCTGGCGCGTGCGCCTGCTGGGCGGCGAAAGCGTGCCCGAACTGCAAGCGACAGCCGCCCGGCTGGAAGCAGAAACACGCACCAATAGCCCACATACACTCTGGTGGACGGTTGTCCCGGACCCGGAAGCCATCTGGCGCGCCCTGCTGCAAACAGCCCACGAGAGCCAGGCCACCACCCGCGCCGACCTGATCCGCGCGCATTATGGCGAGGACATTCCCCTCATCACCCTCTACCTCGCTTTTGGCAAGCCGATCTTCTCGGCCAGCATCCTGCCGCCGCTGCTGGCTGGCGAGGTGCAAGCATATTGGAGCCAGCAACCGGGCTACGGGTTGACTGCCGAACGATTCCGGGCGATTCTCTACGATTATGCTTTTTTGCGGCAAACATGGGAGCAAGACAAAACGGGGCGCGCGGAGGCAGCATTACCCTACCGCCGCGTGTGGGAGCGGCCACTCATTCTGGGTCTGGGGCAGCGGCTAGGACCCCACTGGTATCCCGCGAATATGCCTCCTGTCCCGCGTGAGTGAGCGGCGGACTGGCCGCCCACCCTGACTATTTTCCCACTCAGACAGCGCGCCGCATCACGCCTTTTTCACATAGGCGACGGTTGTTTGTGCTACCATATTTGGCATTCTCCCGCTGCCGTATGGGGTCGTTTACGGTGCGCTCATTGCGCCATCCTGTTGACTGCCAGGTGCAATATCAATGTATTGCTTCCTTCAAACTGGCTACGTTGTTATGTACCTGACTCTCTGAGCACGACCTAACCGCACTTTTTTCCCCAAGGAGTTTCCTATGCTCGACCACATCCGGGCGTTCATGGCTCCCCCAAGATTTTCCGATAGCGAAGAAGCGCGCACTGCCCGCCTGCTCAACACCGCTATATGGGCTGTGATCATCGCCACCAGTCTCACGGGCATCTCGCTAACCTTCATCGGCGTCGACTTCTCCGCCGGGACCGCGACATCGGCGATCACAGGAGGCAGCAGCATGATGCTGGTGCTCCTCATGTTCGGGCTGCGCCGCTTGCTCCATCGCGGCCATGTACGTGCGGCGAGCATCTTGCTGGCGGCCACGTTATTCACCATTATCACGTTAAACACGATCGTGTTTGGCGGCGTGCGCAATTCCGGCACCAGCGGTTTCGTGCTGGCCATCATCCTTTCCAGTCTACTGCTGAATGACCGCACCATTCTCATTATTTTCACCACAGGCAGTGTGCTGGCGACTTTCGTGGTGTATTACCTGGAATCTGTCGGCCTCATCTTCGTCCCCCTGGCCCCCACCGCCGGCCTCATTGACTGGCTTCTGTTCGCCACCATCTTTTCCCTCGTCGCCCTCCTGGTGCAATACGCCGTCAGGAACCTGAACGACGCGCTCGACCGCGCCAACCGCAGTGAGCAAGATCTGGCGGAAAGCAACCGCCGCCTGCAAGAGCTAAACCTGTCCCTGGAAGAGCGCGTCGCCGAACGCACCCGCGCCCTGGAGTTAAGCACCGTTGTTAGTCGTCGCCTCTCCACGATCCTTGATGAGGCGCGACTGATTTCCGCTATCGTTTCCGAAATTCAACGCGCCTTCAAATACTATCACGTACATATCTATCTGCTTGACGAAGCCAACGGTCGCCTCGTCATGGCTAGCGGCACCGGTGAGGCGGGCGAGCAGATGCGGCAAGCCGGACACGCGCTGCCGCTGGGGCGTGGTCTGGTGGGACGAGCCGGTCAAACCCAATCCACCGTTCTCGTTCCGAATACATCGCTCTCGGCGGAATGGCTGCCCAATCCCTTGCTGCCGGAAACAAAAGCGGAGATAGCTGTGCCTATTGCGTTGGGCGAGCGCGTGCTCGGGGTCTTGGATGTGCAGCACAATGTGATCAATGGCCTGGGCATTCAGGATACGGATCTCTTGGAGTCTATCGCCAGTCAGGCCGCTATTGCTCTGCAAAATGCCGGCACGCTCCGCGAAGCCCAACAACGCGCCGAACAAGAGGCCACCCTCAACACCATCGTGCAAAAAATCCAGTCCACAACCTCCATCAACGATGCCTTGCAAGTCACCGTGCGCGAATTAGGGCACGCCCTCGGCGCGCCCGCGGCGCAAGTGCGGCTGGCATCCGCCCAAGAGATAGGGCATCGTAATGGAGAAAGCGCCTGAGCAACCACGCCCCCCGTCAGGGGAATGAAAGGAAACAACCGATGCTTGACCGGCTCAAAGAGTTTGTCGCCCCGCCCCCTTACGAAGACGCGCGCGACCAGCGCACCGCCAACCTTCTCAACACCTTAGCCTGGGTCACGCTGCTGATGGCCTTGCTCTCCACCATCGTCGGCGTTGTTGTCGCTCGCCCCACCATCATCAATCTCTTCCTACGCACCCTGCCCATTATTCTTTGCCTCGTCGCCACTCTTTGGGCCATACGCACCTATCGCCTGCGCCTTGCCAGTTTCATTTTCGTCTATCCCCTGTGGATAGTCCTCCTCTTGCTCTCCTTCATCGGCGGTGGCATCCGTTCGCCCACCTTCAACAGCCTGGTCATTATCATCATGATCGCCAGTTTCGTCCTCGGCGGGCAATATGGCATACAGGTCACCATTCTCACCATCTTTGTTGGCGGACTGATGGTCATGGCGGAATATCAAGGATGGCTGCCGGCATCCCAATTCGCCACCCCGCCCTTCGTTTACTGGCTGGCGATTGCCGCGGGTCTCATCACCGTCACCACCCTCTTCTCTCTCTTCATCCGCAACTTTGAGCAAAGCATGGAACAGGTCCACGAATCCAATCAAAAATTGCGGCAAATACAACAGCAGCAAGAGTACCGTATTCAAGAACGCACCCGGGCGCTGCAACTGGCGGCGGACGTCAGCCGCCAGCTTTCCACCATTCTCAACCAACCCGACCTGATCGGCGCAGTTGTGCATCAGGTACAAATCGCCTTCAACTATTATCACGTACATATCTACCTGCTGGACGACGCCCAACAGAGCCTGATAATGGCTGGAGGAACGGGCACGGCCGGGCAAACGCTGCTGAAAAACCGTCACGCCGTGCCCGTTGGCCACGGGCTTGTGGGCACGGCGGCGCAAAGTCGCCAGCCCGTACTGGTTCCGGACGTTTTCGCGGACGCCCGCTGGCAATCCAACCCCTTGCTGCCGGAAACACGCGCCGAAGCAGCCGTGCCTATCCTCATTGGGGGCCAGCTCAGCGGCATCCTCGATGTACAGCAAAACGTGCGCGATGGTCTGTCTCAAAGCGACGTGGACCTGCTGCAATTAATCGCCAGCCAGGTGGCAATCGGCTTGCAAAACGCGCATTCCTATGAGGTTGCCCGGTCACAGGCCGCGTATGAACGGCGCATCAATGCGATTGAGCGAAAAATCCAGCAAGCCCATACGATTGAAGAAGTGCTGGCTGTAGCCGCCACGGAATTGGGACAGGTTCTTAACGCGCGGCAGGCGTCCGTTCTCCTGAACGCCATGCCCGTCGCCAAAAGTCAAATAGAAGTGAGGTAGTCTTGTTAATCCTAAAAGTCCGCTATTTTGTTCTGATGATACTGGCGTTGTTTGTTCTCGGCGCCTGCAACGTTACAAACGAAACCCCGGAAGAGACGCCGACGTCTGCCGCTCCCCCGCCGGTGACCATTGGCCTGCTGCTCTCGAACCGGCAAAATCCGTTTTTTGCCGCGCTGCAACAAGGGGCGCAGGAGGCGGCCACTCGCGGTGGAGCGACATTGATTGTGGAGGATGCGCAGGATGACGCACAAAAGCAGGCGGAACAGATTGAGGCGTTGATCAGGCGCCCGGTGAGCGCGCTGCTCATCAATCCGGTGAATGGGGAAGCCCTGCAAGCGGTATTGGGGGAAGCGGCAAATGCCGGCATTCCCGTCTTCACCGTAGACAGGAGCATTGACAGCCCAAACATCGTCGCTCATATCGCCTCCGACAACGTCTCCGGCGGCGAAATGGCCGGCAGCTACCTGGCGGAAATCATCAACCAGAAAGGGCGCGTCGTCGAATTGCAAGGCATCCTCAGCACGTCCGCCGCCCAGGACCGCGGGCGCGGCTTCAACAACGTGATCACCATCTACCCCAATATCCAGCTTGTTGCCCAGGAAACCGCGAACTTTAATCGAGCCGAGGGACATGACGTATTTGCCGGCATTCTCGCCAACAACGACCAGATCGACGCCGTCTTTGCCCAAAACGACGAAATGATCCTGGGCGCAATCGACGCCGCCAAGGAAGCAGGCCGCGCCGACCGGATCGTGTTTGTCGGTTTTGACGCCATTGACGACGCCATTACCGCCCTGGAAAACGGCGAATTATCCGCCACCATCGCGCAGCAGCCCAAAGAAATGGGTCGGCTCGGTGTGGAAAGCGCCATGGAGTACCTCGGCGGTGAGGACGTCTCCTCCTTCATCGCGGTTGATCTGGCCCTCATCACACGTTAGTGGCTGTCCATGATGGCTTGTCAGTAACCGTCCGTAAAAAGTGTGAAGTTATCTTCGGACGCTACAAGTGGTCCATAGGTAGTTGCCATCAGTCACAAGAGCCGCTACCAGGTGAAAAGAGACGTATTCGCAATTCGTTTCTCGTAAGTGGCTATCCGCAATTAAGTTAGCGGAAATGTGCGGACAGCTTGTCAGTAACCGTCCGTAAAAGGTAAGGTATGAAGTTGTTTTCGGACGGTTACTAAGGCTTTTTCGGAAGTAACTATTCACGTCTCCGAGAGATTGGACCAATTTTGTAGACATCAATAAGATTCAACCAGAGCAAATTGGTCCAATCTGGGCAGATGACCTGTATAGTCACTTTCGGAATTTGAATGATCTGATTCCATACCGAAAAAGTCTCAGGCCAATCGAGAAAATCGCATCTTTCCCGGATCGATATTTTTCTGGATTGGCCTGAACCGTTCGTCTCGATTCCAGGAAACAATCATGAGATTCAATCTATCTCTAGGACAGCGCATCAGTCTCGTCTTTCTGGTCATTATTGGCCTGGTCGTGGTCACCAGCGCCCTGGGACTCTCGTTCACCTCCTCCGCGCGCTCCACGGTGAATACCACCCTGGACGGCGTGCAGCAGGTGCAGCGCGCGGCGGAACTATCCAACAACTGGTCAAACATCGTCAGTACCCTGGACAACATGCTGCTCTCCCGCCGCACGAACCTGATCGCGCAAAGCCTGGACCGGCAAACGGCCGACTTTTCTATTCGCCTCACGGAACTAAACAACCTGAAGTTTGCCGCGCAAACCCCTCTGGGTGACAGCCGCATCGCCAACATCAATTCCCTCGTCCTCCTCGGCAACCAACTCCTGCGCACCGTGCGCGAGGTGGAACTGCTGGCGCAGCAAGGGCGCTGGGCCAGAGGCCAGACCCTGCGACACACGGAACTGGCCTCGCTGCAACGCCGTCTGGAAGAAAGCCTGGACACGTTTCGCCAGAACACGCAAACCACCGTGGACGAGGCTGTCGCGGAATCCGTGCGCGTGCAGGCCGCCACGAACAACTACTGGAGCATCGCTGCCCTGCTGACGGTGGGCGCGGGTCTGGTGCTGGGTCTGGTCGTCACACGCAGCATCACCAATCCCGTGCGCACCCTCATTGAACAGACACAGCGCGTGGCGCAACGTGATTTTAGTTACGCCACGCCGCTGCCACACCGGGATGAAATTGGCGAGCTTTCCCGCGCTTTCGCGCAAATGACGGCGTGGCTGCGTGAATCATACGAAGAATTGGAGCAGCGCGTAGCCGAGCGTACCCGCGACCTGACCCTGGCCGCGGAAGTGGGGCGTTCGCTCTCGCAGGTGCGCGAACTGGACACGCTGCTGGCGGAAGCCGTAGCCCTGATTCGCGCGCGTTTTGACCTGTACTACACGCAGGTCTATTTGCTGGACCAGAATCGGCAGTCGCTCACGTTGCATGCCGGCACGGGCCTGATCGGGACGGAGTTGGTACGGCGCGGCCATCGTCTGCCGGTTGGTTCTTCGTCAATCAACGGGCAAGCCGTGTTGGAACAACGCGCCATTATCGTGGCCAATACGCGGCAAAGTTCGTTGTTTCGTCCTAACCCGCTGCTGCCAGAAACGCGCGCGGAAATGGCCGTGCCGCTGATGGTGGGCGACGAGGTCGTGGGGGTGCTAGACCTGCAAAGCAATCGGGAAAACGCGCTCACGGAGGAAAGTCTGCCGGCATTTGCCACCCTCGCCGGTCAGTTGGCCATCACCATTCAAAACGCCCGCCTCTTCTCCCAAACCAGCACCATTCGCCACCAGGCGGAAGCAGAAGCCGGGCGTCTCACTCGCGCCGGCTGGCAGCAATTCCTGAATGCCATTGAGCGCCGCGAATTCATGGGGTATCGCTATTCCGCCGAAGGCACGGAACCCTTGCTGGCCCCCATCACCACAACCGCCAGCAAAAACAGCACCACCACCCCTATCCTCCTCACCAACGAACCAATTGGCGCAATCGTCGTTGACGCAGACACCGACACAGCCTGGTCCCCGGAGCAGGAAACATTGCTGCGCACGGTGGCGGACCAGGTGGCCCAGCGCGTAGACAACCTGCGCCTGCTGGCGGAAGCCCGCCGCTTCCAGGAAGAATCGCAAGCGGCGAACCGCCGCCTGACGGCAAGCGCATGGTCGGCATTCGTCGGAGATCGGCAGCGCACCGCGGGCGATGGCCAGTTGCCAGGCTACGTCTATCAACAAGGCCGGGTACAGCCAATGATCGCGGAGGACGCAGTCAACGGGGATTCCGTCATGGCGCGGCAAGCTTTGGTCGTACGGGAACAAGAAGTGGGGGTGCTGGAAATCGCCGGCGACTCCCACGCCTCTCCCCACGCCGACGACCTTATCCAGGGTGTCGCCCGCCAGCTCAGCAGCCATTTGGAAAACCTGCGCCTGACTCAAGAAACGCAAGAAGCACTCGACGAAACGGAAAAACTATATAACCTCAGCAGCGAACTGAACAAAGCGCGCACCTACGACGAAGTCCTTGACGTCCTCTACACCCACACCATCCTCGGCAACAATGCGCAAAATATCAGTCTCAACTTCTTTGACCGCCCCTGGGTGGAGCACCAACGCCCCGAATGGAGCCGCGTCCTGGCCCGCCGCAGCACACTTCCTGCCGGCACGGTACTGGAAACCTACCGCTTGAGCGATTTCCCTTCCGCCTTTGAGATTATTCACCCCGATCGCCCCACCATCATCCAGGACGTACGTCAGGAACCCGGACTGGACCCCAACGTGCGCGCGCTCTACGCCAATCGCTTTGGCGCAGTGAGCACCCTGTTCGCGCCCCTGGTGGTCGCGGGAGAATGGATCGGCTACCTAAACGCCATCTACCAACAGCCAACCCGCTTCCCTGAACGAGATGTGCGTGTTCTCATGTCTCTGGCCAGGCAGGCAGCCGTGGCCGTGCAAAACATCCACAGCCGCGAACTGGCGGAACAGCGCGCGCGAGAAATGCAGGCGCGCAACCAGGAACTGGCCCTGGTCAATCGCGTCGTTTCCGCCGTCGGTTCCTCGTTGGACCTGAACCAGAATCTGCAAACAATTGCCCACGAGCTAGTGGACTCCCTCAACATGGAGCACGTCGGCATTTCCTTGTTGAATACGGCCGGCACTGCCCTTGTCGTGCTGGCGGATGCTTCTCGAGACCTGAACGACACCAGCGCCATCGGCACCGTATTTGAACTGGAGGGCAACGAGCTATCCCAGCAAGTGCTGCGCACGCATCGCCCCGCGATCGTCACCGACGCGCAGAACAATCCGCTTACCGCCCCGGTGCATGACGTAATGCGCTGGCGACGCACGGAAACGTTGATTCTGTATCCGCTTTTTGCCGGCAACGACATCATTGGCACACTCGGAATGGACATCGCCGAAAAGGACCGCACCTTCAGCGCCGACGAGTCGCAGTTAGTGGAAACCATCATCTTTCAGATTTCCACGGCCATCAAGCAATCACAGTTGTTCGCGCAGCTTCAGGACGCCCTGGCGGAAACGGACATCCTCTACCAGGTCAGCCGCCGCCTCAACGCCGCCGCCTCTCTCAAAGACATCCTGCATATCATGTCCGCGCCCGAGATTATGCCCGGCGTGAAACGGATCACCCTCTCCGCCATCGAATTGGATGAGGAAGGGGCGCCCCAATTCGCCACCGTACGTGACACCTGGCGTGCCCCCGACTTCGCCGGAGAAACGTCAAACCCCGGCTACCGCTTCAACGTACGCAAAATGGATTACTTCCGTCATTGGTTCAAAGGCCAGGATACGCCGCTGTTCATCGGCAATGTACACGATGATGCGCGCATGAACCCGTTGACGCGCCGTATTTATCACGACATGCACGCCCTCGCCCTGATTCCCCTGAAATTGGGGCCGCGTTGGCTCGGTCTGCTCGACCTGAACTGGACGGAGCCGCGCGAATTTAGCGAGAAGGACCTGCGTCTCTACAGTTCCACGGGAACGCAGGTCGCTATTGCCATCTCCAACCAGCAGCTTCTGCAGGAAGCGCAAAGCCGCGCCCGGCGAGAACGCATTCTGCGCGAGGTGACCGCCCGGGTACGTAATGCCACGGACGTGAATTCGGTGCTGCGGTTGGCGGCGCAGGAAGTAGGCAAGGCGTTGGGTCGAGAGACGTTCATTTATCTAAATCAGGAAAGTGTAGGGCAGCAGGATAGCGCGACGTAAGCGTCACGGCATATCCCACCACAGGCGAATATCCCATGCAAGACGAAGACCACCTGTTTCGACTCCTGTTTGAATCCAGCCACGAACCCACGTTGATCGCCCGCCCGGACAAGATTATTGCCGGCAATCAACGCGCCCTCGCCACCTTCAACTGCCAGAACCAGGAAATGCTCATTGGGCATCCCCTCGCCCACTTTGCCGCCACCCCCCCCGCCGCCAGCCTGCTGCAAACCATGTTTGGGGAAGCGCAGGCAGGCCAGAGCGCCCAATTTAGCTGGCGTGCCCGCTGCGCCCAGGGAAAAAGCTTCCCCGTCCGCCTCACCTTCACCCGCCTGCCCATCCCGGACGATCTCCTCTTCCGCATTGACGTGCAGCCGGAACCCATAGACCTCCCCCCGCTCCACTATCGCTTCATCATAGACAACGTCGGCGACGTTTTCGCCCGCTACACGCCGGATGGTGTCTTCCAATACATCTCCGCCAGCAGCCCAGACGTCTTAGGCTACGAACCCGTCGAACTCATTGGCCGCTCCATCTACGACTTTTTCCATCCCGACGATCTAGAACAGGTGCAGGCCGCCCACCTGTCCATGACCCTGAACGACGAAGTCAACCGCGTCACCTATCGCTTCCGTCGTCCCGACGGCACGTTTGCCTGGATGGAGTCGCGCGGGCGTGGCATTCGCCACCCGGAAACGGGCAAACTCGTGGAAATCATCGCCACAACCCGCGACATTGACGTGCAAAAGAAGACGGAAGCGACGCTGCGCTACCAGACAGAATCCCTCACGGCCATCAACCGCATCGCCGATGCCCTCTACAGCGCCCAACACGTGGACGTCGTCGTGCAGCAAGCGTTGGAATCGATTGCGTCCTATGCCCGCGCCACCGTTGGCGTGCTCTTTGCGGTCAATGAAACGGATGGCACGCTGCAACTGCTGGCGCAGCACAATCTGAACACGCCTTTTCCCCCGGCAGGGGAAAGATTACCCTTGATAAACGAAATCTTTAGCGTTGCCGTCCAGCGCCGCGCCATTGTCACCAGTCATGATCTGGCGCACGAGCCACACCTGGAAAACTTCTTAAAGCATGCGCTGGCGCAGCAAGGCGCGCAGGACCTGGTTTCCATCCCTATCCTGTTTCAAGACCAGGTGCTGGGGGTCATTAACCTGGCGTTTGCCACGGCGCGGACCACCACGGCGGCAGAGCGCGAAACGCTGCTGGCTATTGGTAAGACCGTGGGCGTTGCTCTGTCTAACGCGCGTTTTATGGCGCAACTGCAGGCGGAAATCGGCGAACGTGAGCAACTGGAAGCAAGCATCCGTGAATCGTTGCAGCGCCAGAGCAATCAGGTGCAATTAACAACCTGGATCAGTCAGGAAATCGCCCACGCCACCGACCTGGACACGCTAAATCGGCGCGTGGTCGATCTCGTGCAGGAACAATTCGATTTCTATCACACCCAACTGTTCCGCATCGATCCGGTGCAAGGTCTTGCCTTGCTCAGCGTCGGTTATGGTCCGGTTGGGGATGAAATGCTCGCCCGCCACCATGCGCTGCCGTTGGGCACGGGCCTGGTCGGCACAGCCGCCGCCACCGGTCGCTCCGTGCTACGCCCGGACGTCACCGACGACCCACAATGGCGACCAAATGATTTGTTACCGCAAACACGCGGCGAATTGGCCGTTCCGATCTCCTTTGGCGATACCGTTCTGGGCGTGTTGGACGTACAAAGCAGCCGCGCCGGACAGTTAACCGAAGAAGACGGGATTGTTCTTGAAGGTCTTTGCGGCCAGATTGCCAACGCCATTGAAAGCACCCGCCTGCGTCAGAGTCTGGAAGAGCAGGTGCGCGAACTCCGCACCCTCCAACGCCTCATGAGCCGCGAAGGGTGGCACTCCTACCAGACAGGCCATGGAGACACCCCCTCTGGGTACCTCTTCGACAAGGAAAATGTACAACCACTCCCACAGACGCCGTTCGCTGCCGGCAACGACAGCCCTTTCCACGACGACGTACCCGGCTTTATACGCCCCATCACCGTCCGCGGCGAAGTCATTGGCACGATGGGCGTGACCGCCGACGCGGACACCCCCATCAACGCCGAAGAGCAGGAACTGCTGGACGCCATCTCGCGCCAGGTGGCTGAAGCGTTGGAGACAGCCCGGCTGTTGGAAACAACCCAACGCCGCGCCGTCGAACTGGAAACCGTGGCTCGCCTCAGCACCGCCGCCTCCACTATCCTGGATATTGACAACCTGCTGCAAACTGTCGTAGAACTGACACGCTCCAACTTCAATCTGTACACTACCGATGTGATTCTCTACGACGAAGACAGAAACGAATTGGTACTGGCAGCCGCGTCTGGGCCAAACGCCGCCGCCTTCATGAAACAGGCGATGTCCATCCCGCTTGAACATGAACACTCCATCATTGCCCGCGCCGCCCGCACGCGCCAGGGCGTCTTGGTCAATGACGTGCTGGCACAGCCCGACTTCCTCACGCACCCGCTCCTATCCGACACCCGTGCCGAGTTGGCCGTCCCCATGATCGCCAGCAATCGCCTCTTAGGCATCCTCGACCTGCAAGCGGACGCGCGCGATTTCTTTACCGCCGAAGACCTGCAGGTATTTGCCGTCCTGGCGGCGCAAGTAGCCGTTGCCCTGCAAAACGCCTTGCTCTACCAGGAGCAGTTGGAAACGGCGCAGAAACTGCGTGAAGTTGAACATCTCAAATCCCAATTCCTGGCAAACATGAGCCACGAACTGCGCACGCCGCTGAACTCGATCATTGGCTTCTCCGATGTTATTCTGGAAGGGCTGGATGGTCCTATGACGCCGCGTATGGAAGAAGATGTGCGCATTATCCGCAACAGCGGGCGACATCTACGCGAACTCATTGGCGAGATTCTGGATATGTCCAAGATTGAAGCGGGTATGATGCAACTGCGCTACGAACCGGTGGACATTTCAAACCTGGTGCAAGAAGTCATCCACACGTCGGCCCCACTGGCGACGCAACGTAAGCTGGAACTACGCCTGGAAATGCCGGCACATCTGTCCCCGGTCCAGGCCGACCCCACGCGCGTGCGCCAGATTTTGCTTAACCTGCTGGGCAACGCCATCAAATTCACCGATGAAGGTTGGGTGTGCGTGCAGGTGGATGACCAGGGCGATCAGGTGATATTCCGCGTGGTGGATACCGGTATTGGCATTGAGGAAGACAAAATCCCCATCGTCTTTGAAGAATTCCGCCAGGTAGATGGCAGCCTGACGCGGAAATCAGGCGGCACCGGCCTGGGCGTGCCCATCAGCCGCCGCCTGGTAGAATTGCACGGTGGGCAGATTGGCGTAGAGAGCCAGATCAATCAAGGTAGTACGTTCTGGTTTACGTTGCCACGCCAGGCGAATCCTAAATCTTAAAGGTTCTGGAGACCTTCAGGTTTGGCGTTTCTTACTCAGCATTTCTTGAGCAATCAACCATTTTGCGGTAAAGTAGTGATTATTCGCAACTCCTAAGTCAAATTGGTCCAATCTCCAGAAAGCGTTAGTCGTTACGATTATTCGAAATCTTTCATCCCAGGCAAAAATATGATGACATCCGCTCCCAAACGTGTTCTATGCGTGGAAGACAATCCCACCAATTTGCTCCTTATATCCCGCATCGTGGAAGCGGAAAACATGGAACTGCTCATCGCCGCCGACGGCCATGCGGCGCGCGAGCTTCTGACGCGAGAGATTCCCGACGTTATCCTCATGGACATCAACATTCCGGGCATCAGCGGCCTGGATTTGACGCGCATGATTCGGGAAGACGAGGCTATTTCGCACATCCCCATCATCGCCACTACCGCCAACGTGCTGGTCGGGGATCGGGAGCGGTGCATTGAGGCGGGCTGCAACGATTATATGCCTAAGCCACTGGACATTCGCAGAGTACGCAGCCTGCTGCGTTATTACACGAACGCACGGCAGTAGGCGGCGTTTGCGGACACCCGTTTCGCGCCAGCACACTACGGCGTAAACAGGCCAACAGGCATCTTCTCAAAAAAGGGGGGGACTGTTGGTTGAGCCTGTCGAAACCAATGGCCTTCGATAAGTTCAGGCTGCGTTTCCCCCAAGATATTGAGGATTTACGCCGACAGTTCCCTGATGCGCTATCCGCTGTTTACACTCTGGTGAAAACCCGTCAAACTATAGGGTTATTTTAGCCGTCCTGTACAAGCAACTGACTGTTTTCGGTCGATTGTTTCCAGGCGACCGGCTCCCCCACCAACACAGTTGGCTCTCCGATAACGTGTGTCAGGAAAATAAAACGGTGGCGGCTGCCACGCAGGCGTAGTTGCTGCCGCAGAGCCTCCGTCTGCAAAGGCGAACCGCGCTTCTTGATCGTCACCTGCCCTATGTCATGCTGACGCAAGTAGTGGCGCAGCCGTTTTAACTGGAAGGGGAATGCGGCTTCCAGGCGGAAGGCACGCGCAAAGGGCGTAGGTTGGTGGTGAGGAGCGGTGAGGTAGGCAATGTCGGGGTCGATCTGGCTGGCCTCTAGCTGCCGCGCCAGGGTTGTCACCAAATGAGCGCGGATGATGGCGGCGTCTGGTTCGTAGAGGAATGTTTGTGGGGCGGAGAGGGGGGCGGTGGGGGGTTCGTCGGGGGCGCTGCTGAGGGAAATGCCGGCAGGCAGCAAAGTAGCGCGACGATCAGCACCCTGGCGCAAGTCGCCCAACCAGAGGACAGCCTCGCGCAGTTCACCGTCAACGGAAATGAATTCGACTTCGGTTTGTGCCGGCATTTCCCCATAATCCAGCCCCGGACTCACCTTCACCCCCATGTGCGGCACAGCCCGCCGCCACTGCGTCAAAACCGCCGTCACCGGTGGGCGGTACTGCGCCAGATGATACACCCGCTCCCCACGCTCATCGCGGCGCGCCGGATCAAAAAAGATCGCCCGTGGCCTGGGCTGCCCCCGTCCCGCCAGCAGCGACGGTGACAACGCCAGCACATCCGCACACGTGCCACGAAAGACCCCTTCCCCCTCATAGACGGCCACATTATGCGCGGCCATCGCCAGCCGCACCTCGTCCTCGTCCACCCCGATGACGTGCCCGCCCGCCGCCAACGCCAGCGCATCCCCGCCAATGCCACAGCACAAATCCAGCACCGTCGTCAATCCCGCCGCCGCGTAACGCCCGGCGCGGTAGCGGGCCACCACCTCCGCCGAAGCCTGCTCCAACGCCTCGCGCGTGAAAAACATGTGGTCGGCGCGGCTGAACTTGGCCGCCGCCCGCCGCCGCAGCAGTGCCGTTTCCAACAGCGCCTGCGCCCACGCCGGCTCCACCTCCTGGCGCAGACGGCTGGCCCACGCCAGGTGCGTTTGCGGCGAGAGGTCCGCCCCCGCCAGTTCCGCCAGCCAACGTTCGCCCACGGGCGTCTGGAGAAAGCGAAACGCCTGCAGATCCATCACGCCGCTCTGTCCTGAAAATAGACGACAAATGTCTCAAACCAACTTTGACAGGGATACGCCCGGCCAAGACTTTTGTCGTCTTTCATCCGACGTCAGGCTCCAAATGAGGGGGCGCGGCGTCTTCCTCCGGCTCCAGGTCCTCGACGGCGGCGCGGGTGGCAGCCAATGGGACCACCTGCTGCCGCCCGCAGTAGGCGCGGAAGGCACAAATGGCGCACTCTTGCAGATTGTCCGTGAGCGGCCAGACCGCTTCCGTCGCTTCGATCTGCGCCGCCAGCGCCGTCACCTGAGCGGAAAGATTCGCCCAATTCTCGGCGTGCTGCCGCCGGCTGTAGCCCAGCGTCACGGAAGCGGCGGGGTCGGTGGCGTACCAGTAGGTGATGCGCACATGATCGGGGTTGATGGGACCGTCCGCGCCCAGAGCGGTGGCGCCTTCCGTAACCATCGCCAGGTAGAGCAAGGTCTGCAAATCGTCGCGTAGCACGGCGGCTGTGCGCGGGCGCGCCTCGGTCTTCCAGTCGAAAATGTGCGCCCCGTCTCCGGTGAGAACAAGGAGGTCGAAGCGCCCGGTGAGGAAGTGCGGCCCGATGGGGACGGTGAGGGTGTATTCGGTAAGGCGTTTGCCTGCCGGCATTTCCGGTCCCGATTGCCGAAAGGCGCGCCACCAGAGTGATAGTTTTTCGTCGGGAATGCCGGCATCCTCCGCAAACGGAGGCAGACCCAAATAATAACGCTCCACCAGGCGATGAAACGCCTCCCCCCGCTCCAGAGCCATCTGCAACGGCAGCGCCCGCGGCGCGGCAGGCCACGCCAACCGCTGCAAATAGCGCAGTTGAAAGCGCCGCCGACAGGCAGCAAACGTTGACAAACGATAGCGGCTGAGAAGCAAACGGTCCGGCATGACACAAGTGTAAGCAGAGAGCGCATCATTTGCAACATACCCATAGTTGTTGTATTATCTCAACAAAACTATTCACAGTGCGACGCGCTGGTGCAGTGTGTCGCGTCTCGTTTGTGGCAGTACAAGGTGATGAATTCAGGTCCGCAAGTAAGCATCAAGGGCGTGCGCGAAGGTCTGTTGGTGACAATAGCCGGCGGCGATTACGACAACGTCCGGCAAGAATTGGCGCAAACGGTCGCGGAAAAAGGCAGCTTCTTGCGCGGCAGCCAGATCATCCTCTCCGTCGGTTCCTTATCTCTGGATACGGCGCAAGTGGCGGCAATGCAGGCCATTTTTGCCGCGGAAAAGATGGAGGTCTGGGGCATTCTCACGGAAAGCGAAGCGACGAAAGAGGCGGCGCGCGAGTTGGGTCTGGCGACGCGGCTCTCCGGTAGTCAGACGGACCTGGATGGAAAGGCGTTGACCGGAGAGGATGAACCTGTTGTGGCGAATAATGCCGGCAACTACGCCTTGGTACTCAGGGAAACGCTGCGTTCCGGACGCGCCATTACGCACAACGGCCACGTCGTCATCGTGGGAGACGTGAACCCAGGCGCGCAGATAATTGCCGCTGGCGATGTGATGGTTTGGGGACGGCTGCGCGGCCTGGTTCACGCGGGCGCGTTCGGCGACCACGGGGCCATGATTTGCGCTCTGGAACTCAGCCCGATGCAGCTCCGTATCGCCGACCAGATCGCCATCTCCCCAGACGACGGCATACGTCGCGCCGTTCCGGAGCGTGCCTTGATTCGGGACGGTCAGATTGTGGCCGAACCGTGGAACCGACGCGCCGCGGAATAGCAGCGCTTGGTTCTCCCCAAGATTGGTTCATTCTTGGAGAATGAACCAATCTGAATAGCCCGTTGCCTGAGCCTGCCGCAGGCAATATGGGTGGCAACAAGCTCAGCCCACGAGAGGGTTGGCTATTACGCCAGTCTTTAGAACTTGAGGAAACTTCATGAGTGCACGGGTAATTACAATCACTTCTGGCAAAGGGGGCGTAGGCAAAACAACCGTGACGGCAAACCTGGCGGCGGCGCTGGCGGCGACCGGGAAGCAGGTTGTGGCGCTTGACGCGGACATCGGGCTGCGCAACCTGGACGTGGTCATGGGGCTGGAAAACCGTATCGTCTACGATCTGGTGGATGTGGTGGAAGGGCGCTGCCGCCTGCGCCAGGCGATGATCAAGGACAAGCGATTGCCGGGTCTGTACCTGATTCCGGCGGCGCAAACGCGGGATAAGATGGCCGTCAGTCCCTCGGATATGGTGGTGGTGTGTGACCAACTGCGCCCGGAAATGGACTTTATCGTGATTGACTCGCCTGCCGGCATTGAACGCGGATTTCGTAACGCCGTGGCCCCCGCCGATGAGGTCCTCATCGTCACCAACCCGGAAATCTCCGCCGTGCGCGACGCCGACCGCATCATTGGCCTGTTGGAAGCGGAAGAAAAAGGGCCGGGCAAGCTGATCGTCAATCGTCTCAAACCAGACATGGTCTCCCGTGGAGACATGCTCTCCGTGGGCGACATTTTGGATATTCTGGCCATTGACCTGATCGGCGTGGTTCCCGAAGATGAAGCCATCCTCATTTCCACCAATCGCGGCGCACCCGTCAGCATGAACGGGCATAACGGCAGCAACGCCAGCCAGGCATTCCATAATATCGCGCAGCGGCTAATGGGCAATGACGTACCCTTCCTTGACCTGAATCGCAAAGATGGGTTCTTCGAGCGGCTGGCAAACTGGTTGGGCGGGCGATAAACGGCGGCGGCATGGCAGGAAAGCCGCGGGATCGGACATTTTCGCGGCGGGGGACCCGAAGGCAGGTAAGGAATGAGCTGGATAAGCCGTCTCTTGGGCAAAGAAGAAAAAAGCAGCGCCGTGGCTAAGAATCGCCTGAAAATGGTGCTGCAACACGACCGTAACGACATCTCCCCTGGTTTGATCGAACTGATCAAGGATGATATTATCCAGGTGATTGCCCGGCATCTGGCAATTGAACCGGATAAGGTGGAAGTGAATCTGACACAGACGGCAACGGAAAGCCGTCTGGTGGCGGAGATTCCTTTGGATGGTAAGCGGCGGCCCACCTCGCCCCAGGCCTAGACGACAACATGAGTAAGACCTCCGTCTGGCGGCACTTCGACCTGTGGTTGGCGGCCGCCATTGTGCTTTTAACGGCATTTGGTATTTTGATCCAGAAGAGCGCGGTCACGGGCGCGCCCGACCTGGAACCGTTACCGAACCGTCAGATATTGTGGGCAATTGCCGGCATCACCGCCATGCTCATCATCTCCGCTATTGACTACCGCATCCTCACCGCCGGTCACTGGTACATTTACCTCGGCCTTGTCGCCTCCCTCCTCCTCGTCGTCCTCATCGGCCAGATCAACAACGAAGCGCGCCGCTGGTTTGACTTCGGCTTCTTCCAATTGCAGCCCTCCGAATTTGGCCGCATCTTCATCGCCCTCACCTTTGCCCAATTCCTGGGGCAGCGGCTGCGCCTGATGAACCGCTTCTCCAACACCATCCTGTCCCTCATCTACATCGCCCTGCCCATTGGCCTCATCTTCATCGAACCCGACCTGGGCATGTCCATCCTCTACTTCATCATGTGGTTCGTCATGATCTGGATGGCCGGCCTGCCCCTCTCCCACTTCGCCATTTTGGGCAGCACCGGACTGGTCGGCGCACTCCTCGTCGTCCCCCGTCTGGCCCCCTACCAGCAGGAACGCCTGCTGGCCTTCGTCAACCCGGAAGCCGTCCCCGAACAAGCCTTCAACGTCAACCAGGCCCTCATCGCCATCGGCTCCGGCGGACCCTTTGGCAAAGGGTACTTCCAGGGCACGCAGAGCCAGCTTGGTTTCCTACGGGTACAGCACACCGACTTCATCTTCGCCGTGCTGGTGGAAGAGTTCGGTTTCGTCTTCGGCGCGTTACTCGTGGTGGGCCTGATGGGCTTCATCTTGCAGCGTATTCTCAGAGTGGCCTCCATGACGCGCGATCCCGCCGGACGGCTGGCCTGCGTGGGAATTGCCGGCGTCCTTTTCTTCCAAACCGTCGTCAGCATCGGCATGAACCTGCGCATCCTGCCCGTCACGGGCCTCACGCTGCCCTTCGTCAGCTACGGCGGCAGCTCCCTGCTCACCTGGTACATGGCCATGGGCGTAGTACAGTCCATCCGCATGCGCCACCGCAAACAAGAATTCGGTTAAGGCATTTCACCCTGGCGCAATGCGCCTGTCACCGACCCTTCATCATTCCGCATTGCGCCCATCACACAGAAACATGACGCCTGTTCGCCTCCGCTTTGCCCCCAGTCCCACAGGTTACTTGCACATCGGCAGCGTCTGGACCGCGCTGTTTGGCTGGATGTATGCCCGCCGCTGTCAAGGCCAGTTCATCCTGCGCATTGAAGATACCGACACCAAACGCACCGTCGAGGGCGCAACCGACTATTTGATGGAAGGGCTGCGCTGGTTCGGCATTGATTGGGACGAAGGGCCGGACATCGGCGGACCCTACGGTCCCTACACGCAAACGGAGCGCGCCCCGCTCTATCAGCACTGGGCGCACTGGTTGGTGGAGCAGGGGCACGCCTACAAATGTTTCGCCACGGAAGAGGAGCTAAAGCAAATTCGCGCCGACCTGGAGGCGAAGGGAGACCATTCCGGCTATGACCGGCGGTATCGGGATATGCCGCCGCAAGAGGCGGACGCGCTGGCGGCGGCGGGCAAGCCATATGCCATTCGCTTGAAGATGCCCCTCAGCGGGCAAACGATCATGCCCGACCTGCTGCGCGGGGACGTGGTCTTTGAAAATCAGCAGTTTACGGATTATGTATTGCTCAAATCCAGCGGCCTGCCCACCTACCACCTGGCGCACGTTATTGACGACCATTTTATGCGCATCACGCACGTGACGCGGGGCATTGAGTGGTTGAGTACGGCTCCCATCCACATCCAGCTATGGCGCGCCTTCGGCTGGGAAATGCCCATCTACGTGCATCTGCCCGTGATCCTCAGCCCCAGTGGGAAGGGGAAATTGAGCAAGCGAGACCACGCCTTTCTGGAAAGCGGGGAGCGCATCTATGTGCGTGCGGACGAGTTCCGCGAAGCGGGGTATTTGCCCGCCGCGTTGGTGAACTTTTTGGCGACCATCGGCTGGTCGTTCGGCAACGATGTGGAGAAGTTCACACTGGACGAGGCGCTGGCCCGTTTTGACTTGAAAGACCTCAGTCCTTCGCCGACGAAGTTGCCGTACAGTAAGCTGGACTGGCTCAATGGGCAGTATATCCAGGAGATGTCGCCGCGGGCGCTGGCGCAAGCTGTGCTGCCGTTCTTGCAAGAGGCCGGGTATGAGGGTGAAGCGGAGGATTTGTTGGGGGTAATGCCGGCAATGTCCGTGCGCCTGAAGAAACTATCCGAAGCCGTAGACTTCCTCCGCTTCCTCTTCGAGAAGGAACCGCTCACCCTCACCGTGCGCGACCTGACGCACAAGCAAATGGGGCCTGCCGCTTCATTGCAGGCATTCCGCGAGGCGCGCGATTTCCTGGCCGCGGCGGAGCCATTCGACCTGCCCACCATTGACGCCGGGCTACGCCGCATCGGCGAACGCGCCACCAGCAACGGCAAGGCCGGCCCCTTCCTGGGCACGGCCCGCCTGGCCATCACCCGCCAACAAGTCTCTCCCCCCCTGTTTGAATCCATCCTCGCCCTGGGACGCCCGCGCACCCTGCGCCGCCTGGACGAAGTCATCGCCCTCCTCGCCCACAGCGCGTCTGCCTAGTCGGGCGAAGAGAACACAAAAGTCTTCTGACTTTTGTGTTCTGCTCTGTGATGAGCATTCAAGCGTATTTGCCAAAACAACAGGGTGATGGCATAATAGCGGCCATCCTTGAGGGATAGTTTAACGGTAGAACAGCGGACTCTGACTCCGTCAGTCGTGGTTCGAATCCACGTCCCTCAGCTTGACCACAGCCCCAAATGTGGTCAAAGTTAATGTGCAGATGCACGTTGTTGTATGGGACGTGGGCCGTGCGTGCCACCCTGACACGGGCCACACGAAGACTAAAAGCCATCAATCAGGCTTGTGATTGGTGGCTTTTTGCTTTAGGTAAGGGTTATTGCTGAAAGGGCGAAGCAATATATCCTAACAATTAATAGCCATTGAACTGAAGCGACCAGAACAACGAGAGTAGTGAAAAAAATGATACATTATCAACAACAATGGATTGAGATACTAGACCGACAGTACGACCTGGTGTGTGGATGCCCACAAGCAGATTTTTGGTGGGAATTAAATCAATTTTTAGACTCTTTAGTTGGTAGCGAACCTTTCCAGCCGTATGTGGCCCACTTACAACGGGAGTTTTCAGATTGGTTACAGGAGTATAGAGATTCGCTCACCAACGAAGTTGAATCTGCTACACGTATTCGCCTAGAGTTGGCGAATGGGTGGCCTACTACTGATGACAGCACCTTTTCACCTCCAGAATTAGTTGATCCCATGCAAGTCGATTCACAACATTCCTATTTTCAAAGCTTGGCATATTTCGACCATATCGTCACAAGAGTGCAATCTAATGGCGTGACGATTTGGACGGAGAACGCTGGTGAGTCAGACCATACCGAAGCTGCCATCCTAATTCGAGTATTGCGGGAAAAACTAACCCAGTTGTCTGATGAACAAAGACCAGAAAGGCTCTTTCTGCAATTGATGGGCCTAGAAGAATCCCACAGTTATCAACGCAACAGGTTTTTGGCTGAATTCCGGGTTTGGGCTCCAGCTGCATTGGCTAAATTGCTGGAAATAAGAGAAAGGATTTATCCTATCCCGAGAGAATTCAACAGCATGGAGGATTTTTCAAACGAGGTGTTTGGTCGTTTTATGCAACCAATTGTACAGCCGTTACCTGACATTGAATCCTGCAAAATGTATTTGCGGCGGGTATATGAACGGATTCGTGCGGATTTCGGTTCTCATTTGGCGCATTACGAACTAGTTCAACGATACAAAGCCCGCTGCATGTTTTATGATCGTGAGCGGATAACTGGATTGATAGGGACCGCAAGTGGGCAGCTTGAAGATGCTTTAACTAGAGACCTGGCTTTGTATCTGTTTGACAACGGAGTCTCTACTTTTTACAGATTCATGCAAGGCGTTCACGAATATGACTTAATTGCCCCCTCCATTGCTGTCGAAGCCAAGCAGTACGATGACGCCCAGAGCCGAGGATACCTCATTAAAGGTGTCTCTCAATTCCATAGCTACGCAAACGGGTTAGAGACGGATACAAGCAATGTGCGGGAACTTTACTACGTGATTTTCCGATTAGGTGGACCACTTTATGATTGGCCGAAAGAGATCAGAATGAACAGGTGGACGATTTATCCTATTATCATTGACTTGGGACAAAGCAGAATAAGTGGCAGAAGACAGGAGCAGATCAGGCCAATTACAAGAGAAGAGATTCTTAACACGATGTCGGAAGACAAGGTGTAAGAAAGAAAACCCCCGCAGAAAATGGCAATAGTTTACGCAAGTCGAACTCAGGTGTAACCCTGGCGCGATTCACACAGAAGAGGAATGCTTGGCTTACATGGTGGGGAGCTTTTTTGCGCCGGGACGCAACCGCCTTAACAGTTCTGTGGCGCTCAAAACCATCACTACTTTACTATGTTTACAACAAATTCTCGACTACGTGCTATACAAACACCCCGCTTAACGACAAAGCATGTAATCCAATGCTTACCTTCGTAGAGGGTAGACTCTTTGCGAATCAGTTTTCCCTTCTTGCCAATAGTGCTGTCATAAAACCCACCTCGAAGCGCATCAGCCTCTTGTGCTTCACGACCTGTATTAACCACCTGCCAGTAGATTTCATACGGCTTTTTTATGTTGTGAATTGCCGCAAATTCCAGCGCTCTGTGTTTACTCATTGGTTCTCCACTTAGCACACGTTTCTTTCTAAAACCGTCTCTTATAACGAATGCTGACACATAAACGTTCTGGTCCAATCTCATATGCCATTTGGGGCTTTGCCTGTGTGCAACAGCAAATTGGTTGGGATTTCCCGAAATCCTCAGCAAGTCATAATTGCTGGATGCATCCAACTCGAAGATATTGTTACTCTGGAGCCCCTTAATAGCAGCATTCGTTGCATGTTCACCAAATTGTGATTGAAGATCAGCTTTGAGTGACACTACGTCATCTGCCGCAAATAACGATAAAATGTCTATCTCTATCTGAACAAGCCATTCAAGAAAGGCTTCTTTACGTGCCGGGTATTGTTCCCATTTGTCAGCAAAGTTTTCACGAGGGTCTGCCGGGTTGGACACCCAGAACACACCGTTTCTGTCCTCAATATAATCTTGCATTCCTGTAACGATGCTTAGCAAGGATTCATCAAGGTCGCTTTCATTCTGGTAAGCGCAGGCCGCAAGTGTGGTGATTAGGATTGAGATCGGCTTGTCTTCTGGTTCGCCTTTATAGGTAACGTCACGATGCCTCTTCAAAATCTGTATCGTTCTTTGTAGTGGTGTCTTTATTTTGTAGTCTGGAACGTCTTCAATGTTTGCTTTTAGTGCCTCTGCGAGTTCGCGTCGCATGATCTCCAATCTAACCCTCATACGCTCTCGAAACCATGCAGCATAACCCACTGGATTACTATGCGGCCAATCCGTCGTTATCGATCCATAATTGGACAATTGATTATCCGTGATTGCTATCACGTCATCTCGCAGGTTTTCGTCATCAGGAATCGCAGGAAGTACGTCAAGATGAAAATGAACTGGCTGATCGGCATAGTCCATACGCCAACTACGGCGACGTTCTTCAGGAGGGGAAGTCATATTCTGTGCTTTGGCATAGCTAATAAGTTCTTGCCCAATGAGTAGTTTTAAGCGTTTCTGGCTCATATTTAGCTTGGTGGCTTTAATTTTGCACACCAAGTCAATATCATACTCTTCTTCGTTTGTAGCAGGCTTGATCACAGTTCCTAAGCTGAAAGAACCTTGAGGAAAAATCTCAGGATCATAAATGGCTACCACAGAAGCAGGGCGGCTTAACCAGTCTCCAATGGCCTTATACCTGGTCTCCGCACGTTCGAAATGTGTTGCAGATATATCTAGCCAATCCGTCAGGTTTTGAAAGATTTTTCTCAGATCGTCGCTTGCTTTCTTATTCATAATGGTTATTGTGAAACAATCTCAAGAGTCCTAATAAAGCCTCCACTAGCCGAGTTCTGATCATAGATCCTTAACGGCATATCAGCTTTGGGCATCCAAACTCTGCCAATTTCCACTGCAATCGACACAGGTACTGCCGGAAAAATGTTGAGTAATGCATTTTGTCCGTGGATAAACTTGATTCTGTTCAGCAACTTGCGAAATGTTTCCCGGAACAACTGCAATTGGACACGCTTTTTCAAGAAGTCGTTGTAAGGTTCTTTGATGGCTAAAGTCCATATACACGTATCTTCTCCTAAGATAGAATAAATCCGGTGATTAGCGATATTAGCAGAGAGGGATATGTTTAGAGCCACGTTTGAACGCTTTTCGTTAAGACAATAAATCTCAAACGGAATGGTATCTTCCCCATCTTGCCATTTCCAATTATCTTCTGGTTCCTTTTGATGTTGATATACATCAATTGCCGATACGTCAGACAGTAGACGACCAAGTTCAATAAGAAGCGGTTGAGGGGCCAATGCAAAGACAGACAAATGGCTTATGTCGGTTGATAGCCGAGGCCTAACTTTATCTGTAAATTGTCTCTGTAAACTTTGTTGCTCGATCTCCCAATATCTTGATTCCTCATCAATGAAAGGGCTATTTCTTAGACTAAGCTCTATGGCAGTCTCTTCAGCAGGGAACTTGTGAGGAACCATAGCCTCAAACGACTTGCGCCAAGTAATACGCGCATTTAGTCTGCCGATATTTGCTCCATAGTGTAGAACGTGGCTTTGTTTGTCGTCTTCCAATGCAGTTAGGATTCTGACACGTTTCTCATGCCGCTTCTTCATGTCCTGAAGTCGTTCAACTGGATACCCCTTCTCATCTTCTTTGTCTACGAGGCGATGATGAGCATCACACAAAAGCATCAGATTTGAAAGATCACACTTCAAGCGTTCAGATAGTACCTTATGTCCACGAGGCCCACCTTCTTTGTCAGCAATAATATGGGCTATATAAGCTGTACTATATTTGGCTTTAGTTACCAAGTCCTGCCACAAAATCTTGTTGCACCCTTCATACTCGCATCTTCCTGCTGATTGAGCCCAAAGCGCATATTTTACTTTAGCTGGAATGTATGAAACTGACATTGGCAATTCTCCCAGATGGTAAAGGTACTCAAGGCCCTTTCAAAATCATTACCCTAAAGAGTATAATTTCTCGGGCTGTTGTCTTCTTTTTCTTTCGGTGCTTGTCTACCCACCACTGTTCGTTTGAGGAAACTCAATTCTAGCGCGTGCTAATTCCTCAGCAGTCTGAGCCTGAGCATCCGCTACCATTCTCTGAAGAAGCTCAATACGCTCAGATTCTAATTCACCATCCGCATAACTCTGCTCAAACAACAGCCTTATCTGACCGGTCCTGGTCATGAAGCCAATAAACGTTGCTTCAAGTGCAGCTTGCTGATTTAGAGAGCCTCTTATGTCATCAACCGATGCTTTCCAGAATTGAGTAACCATCCCCACTAAGGTCGTTGAAGCACTAAGAATTCCGCCGCTGACCCTATAACCAAGCTCATCCGACGTGACCAGGAGCCATAACCCAATCCCTACCAAAGCTAAACAGGCAACAAAGAATACTGATGTGAGGATATTTCGCAGTATTATGCTCCATTTGATTTGTCCAGTCATTTGGTCCCAACGCACAAGGCTTCTATCTTCAAGGCGCTGCAATCTCTCTGTATAATCGACAAGAGAATGTCTCTGTGATGGCGTTGCTATACCCTCGCCTAATCGGAAGAGTATTGCGTCTATGATGTCAGGATGCTCATCGTAGCTTGCCCGTATTCTTTGAAGAAAATCATCTCTATCAAGCCTTACTGCTACTCGTTCAGCCCTGTTCCTGGCCTCTGCGTCTTTGTCAAATACGATTGCGCAGAGTCTTTGCATGATGGTGTCTCGCAGTTGTGAACTTCGTTTGATCGTAGTTCTAAGAGCATTAGCTGTAGTTATATCGTCAAATCGGTTTGGCCTATTGGGATTACGTATCACTAGCTCATCAATTATGGCGCTAGCAAACGTGCGAACAAAATCTATGTTCTCCATCCATGTGTCACTAGGCTCGTCAAACGAAACCCGGTGCATTATTTCTTCCCCAACAACTGCTTCTGGATACTCTAACGCCCAAGCTAGCACCTTAGAAGCTGGAATGCCGATCTTAAAGATAGTGAACAGGACATCAAAAACTTCGGGCATTTTCGACTCTGAGAAGTAAGTATATAGCGTCTCTAGGGACGGTTCTCCTATCTCTTTCAGCACAATCAGCAGATCCCTCCTTTCATTTCCATTCTCTGTGTTTTCCAGTTCTT
>JACKBL010000013.1 GCA_020634515.1 Ardenticatenales bacterium
GGGGCATTGGGGTAGCCATGAAATCCGTTTGCGGCGCCAGTTTGAAGGAGCGGTAAGGAAACAACTTCGTTGCCTTATTTAATCCTAATAGTCGGCTCCCTCAACCTCGTAACCGAATTTTTCGTAGTACGCGGCGAACTGACGGGCGATCTTGTGCTTTCTCTTTTCGACTTCGGGCAGCAGCGGCGACTGGCGCACGTTGATGAATGTTTCGTAGTCGAGGGCTACTTGTGGCTGTAATTTCAGGAAATCCATGATGCTGCCGATAGTCTGGTTTGGGGTCTGGCACAGGTCTTCGTAGCGGACGCTGATGTAGTCGGAGGGGGGGATTGCCGGCATTTCCCGCAGCAAATACCGAATCGCCCGCCAAACATGCGTCCACGCCAGGCGATACCCCATGTCCAGGTGCGAAGAAAAGACAAAACGGCTCATCGCCAATCGCAGCGGATTGTCCCATGTCGGCGCATACCACTCGGCAATCAGCGCAATATAATCATTCCGCTGCGCGAAAACGGAGCGCATCGCCTTCATCTGCGAATTAATGATGCGAGTAGGGTGGCGGCTAAGAAAAATGAAGCGGGACTGGGGAAAACAGCGTTTGACATAAGCGAAGTTCATGAAGAAATCCCACGGATTCTTCAGGAGCAGGGGCTTGTCGGGATCGGAGATGAACTGCACCTTGCGGCACACTTCCGTAAAAAAGTCCAGGTTGGCCGGCGTAATGTGCGGGCGCTGCCCCGCGCCGTGCAACATAAAACCATATTCTTCCGTCAGATCGGGCGTCACCTGCACGCCGTCGATCTTGCGATCCGTCAGCCCCAGCGTATCAAACCGTTGGCTCAATCGCTGCTTTGCCGCCGCCGTTTGTCCGGCGATGTGGTTCGCCAGCAGCTCATCATACATGATGATGTGATACGTCGTGATGGGGTTGAAGCTCTTGGACAGTTCCAGCAGTTGATACAACAAGGTTGTCCCGGAGCGATGGTCTCCCATGATGAAGATGGGCTGGAAGGCAACGTCATCCAGCCTGTGCAGATAGGCTTGATCGGGTTTGGCGGTTGGGGAAGCGATATTTGTCGTGGTCATATTTGTTGCGCAAAGGTTCAGGGTTTCACGGGTTCAAAACCTTCCTGGAAGCTCAGTTTCAAACCATCTCGCGTCAAGACAGCTTCTGGGAAGGTCGCGTTCAGGGGGCTGTGCCGGGGAAGGTGAGCAGGGCAATGCTGCCGTCGTAGGGGCGGTTGGGTGTGCCCACTTGAATGTAGATGATAGCTTTTGTGCCGTCGGGCGACCAGTCATTGTCTGCGGCCACACTGCGCTGATCGGGGATGTAGTGTGGGTGTCCGGGAAGATTGAAGAACGTGATGCGCGTCTTATTGGCTCCGCTGGCGTTCATCACCCAAAAATCCGTGAACAGGTCGTCGGGTATGTAGGCGTTGCAGTCGCAATCGCGGCTGGACATCCACAGGACGCGCGTGCCATCGGGGGAAAACTGCGCATGTTCGTCCCACTCGTCATAGGAAAGCGTGAGCGGCGCGACCTCACCGGTAGACAGGTTGAGCTTGTAGATGTCCATGAATGATTGTGCCGGATCGTCGGGCATACGGAAGGCGCTGAAGATAAGGTGCTCGTTGTCGGGTGTGAAGCCGTGCGTTTCGTACAGGATTTCGCCCAGCGGCTGGTAGGTGAAGACGGTCCCCAGGATGGTGTTTTCGCCGCCGGGCTGGTGGACGTTCAGATAGAGGACTTTGAGTGCCCAGATGCCGGTGGGGGTGTCGCTGTCGGCGATGCGTTCCGCCCAGGTGAGCATGGCGCCATCGCCGGAAAAATGGGGGTGGAGGACGCCCATGCCTTCGGCGACGTCCGTGAGGCGGGCGAGAATCTGGCCCCAGCGGCTAATGAGGTAAATGTCGTTATTGACCCCCAAACCGGGCGTGGCGTAGTCGGAATTGCCGGCATGTTGCGCTTTTTCCGCCTGCACCGCCAGGAAGTTGCCGTTGGGATACCAGGCGGGATTGCCCACGTGACGACCCGTGAACTGGCTCATGCTACAGGTGAGGCAGACATCGTTGGAGCCGTCGGGATTCATGAAGAAAACGTCGAAATCACCGTCGGCGTCGCGGCGGTCGTAGGCGATGATGTTGAGCGATTTGGACCAATCCACCCGTCCGCCATCCTGGCGCAGCATCGTGATAGTTATGTCGTCGGGGGCGTTCCGCGGAGGCGCGGCCAGTGCCGCCTGGTTGCGGTCCCCGATTGCCACGCCCAACAGTAGCCCGCAGAGCAGGCTAATGGACCAGAATAGCCGTGATGATTTCCGGTGTTCCATATGCAACCCGTTTCCTCCTGTGACAACGGCGAATCGCGTTGAGCGGGTAGTGGTCAGATTGTCGTTTTGGTGCAGGCGACGCGCCACGGGGTCGCCGCTCATTTTCCCGTTTGCGCCAATGCTTCCATAAGCGCCGCCGCCTGTTCGCCGCCACCATAGCGCTGGCAAGCGGCGGCAATACGCTGCGCGTTTTGGCGATAGGTGGGATTGTACAAAACTTCCTCGACGGCCTGCCGCAGTTTCTCCGGCGTCAATTTCCACGGCGACAGGCGAATGCCCGCGCCGGATGCGGCCACGCGCTCCGCGCTCTCCGGTTTATCCCATTCCGTGGGGACCATCACCAGGGGGACGCCCGCTTGCAGCGCGCCCAACGTGGTGCTGGCTCCACCGGCGGCAACCAGCAGGTCTACTTTGGGAATGAACTCGCTATCGGGAACCCAGCTCTTGATGTGGATGTTGGGGGCGACGGGGTGCAGACCGACTTCGGCGGGGTCGCGCCGCCCGCCCGTAGTCATGACGACCTGGATGGGGAGGTCGGCCAGTCCTTTGGCGGCGGCCCGCAAGATGATCGGTTTCTGGTCGCGCAGTGTGCCTTCGGTGATGTAGACGAGGGGTTTGTCCGGGTCGAATTCGTTCATCCAGGCGGACGGGGGGGCGTCGCTGACGCGGTTCCAAACGGTTGGCCCCACGTATTTGACGCTGGCGGGGAGGTCGCCGCGATTGTAGTCGAGTTCGGGAACGGTGGTGGAAATGTAGAGGGGCATTGTGCCGGCATATTCCGCCACCGGCATCGTCAACGGGGGCAACCCATTTTCCACCCGCACCTGGTTCGCGTCACGGCGAATGCCGGCCGTAGACAGCGAGAGAACCCGGGCAATCGCCGACGTTTTTACGCGGTCGAAGAATGTGCGTGGACGGGGGATGCCCAAACCCACCACGGGAACCTCCGGTCCGGGCAGCACCGTGCCCACCGTCCAGGAGTAAATCGCCACGGGGATGTTGTGCTTCTCGTGCGTGATCAGCAATGGTCCCCACATGGTCGTGTCCACCACCAACACGTCAGGCCGCCACTGTTGCACAATGGCCTCCAGGTCGGCTACCTGCCCGCGCAGGGTGCCGATCAGCCAGTGGTGATAGATGAACACCTGCCGCTGGCGGCGCTTGAGCATCGTTGGCTCGCCGAAGAACCCTTCCGCCAGCAGTTTCTCGAAGTAGTTGCCGTCCACTTGTTGGAAGGGGAAGCATTTGAATCCCTGGCTTTCGACGAGGGAGACGGCTTTGCCGCCGGTGTAAAAGGCGACTTCGTGCCCACGCTCGCGCAGGGCGATGGCTGCCGGCATATTTGGGAATACGTGACCATACATAGGCCACACCGCAATTAAAAATCGTGCCATGATCCGCCTGTTTCTCCTATCCCCACAACAAATCGGCGGGAATCTGTTTTTCCTGCGCCAGCAGTGTGCGTCGCACCAGCTTCCGCAGGGCTACCTGCACGTCCCGTATGGCCCAATCCGCTTCCGACTGCGCACGCGCCGCTTCCAATGTCACATACAGGTTCTTCAGCGTGGCGGCTGCCATGGCCAGGTCTCCGCCTTTCGCCGCGGTCTGGGCGTCGTTCAGGGTTTGAAGGGCGCTGTTTTGTTGCGGGAGATGGTGGGCGTGGCGGTTGAGGAGTTGGTGGATGCCGGCATAGGTAGATGCCGGCATAAATGAAGGCGCGGTGACGATATTCGAAGCCGCCGACTTCTGCCCATCCGCATACTCTGCCACCACGTAGTACATGTAATGCCCGCCTGCCGCCGCTTTCCCATCCACGAAATGCGCCTCCGTGGTTGTCCCCACCGCCTCATACCGCTCCGGAACCCAGACTTTATCCGGCAGCGGCGGCAAGTACATCCCGCGATTGGAGCGCAGGAAGTTGCGCACCACTTTCAACAGACTGGACAGCATCTTATTTCGTTCAATGGTGTCGCGCCGGTCGCTGAACGTTGCCCGCCAGACGTGGTACTGCCGCGCTCCCGGAGCCGCCTCCCAGGACAGCAGCACACGATTCCCCGCTGTCTCCCCTTCCAGTTCCTCCGGCGGCGCAACTTCCATTCCTGGTTCGGCGGGTGTGCCGCGCCAGATTTCTAGTCCCGTCCAGTTGTTTGTCGTGCCCACGAACAGGCCATGTGGCGTGTCTACCATCGTGCGCACCCCAAAATTGGAGATGCGACCAAACCCATCGGTGGTGATAGGGGCAAAATGGCAGCCATCTTCCGTCTCGAAGACGTGAACGCCCGAACCGGGTTTGATAATGTCCTCCGCTTGCGGCAACGTGCGCAGCGTCATGCCCATGTTCATTGTCCCCAGATATAGCCGCCCCATGGATTCGCGCATCCACCAGATGTGACCGTTCAGGTAGTTGTTAAAACCGGCGTCATGGCCGCTCAACGGATATTTCCAGCCATCCGGCGTCTGTCGCGGCGTGCCCACAATCAACTCCCAGGAGTCATCCGGGTTAATGCGGATAATCTCCGCCGGGCGGTCCGTGCCTACGTAAAGGCAGTCCTTAAAGACACGCATACTGATGACGTTGGTGCTGGGTTTGGGCAGGTATGCGCCCTTGCTCACCACGGTCGTGTAGCGGTAGGGTGGCTTGCCGCTGGCGTCCGTCTTCACCACGCCGTAGCCACCCTGCTCGTCGCGGATGCCCACGTACAGATACCCGTTGTAGGTGGTCATGTCGAACACTTTCACGTCTTCCGGGAAGGCGTAGGTAAAGCTGTCGTTCCCCGCCTTGGGGTCTTCGGAGACCATGAGGAAGCCGTAGCCCCGCACGGGACCATGCGTGAGGAACAGCTTGTCTTTGTAGACCACCATGGTGCGCAGGGTGTTCTTCGGCAGGTCGCCCATGAACGTGCCCGGGTCCTGTGGCACGCGCGTGAATGTTTCCCCGTCGGTGCTGCGCAGCAGGCCCGGTGGAGGGAAATGATGACCGCCGCGCCCGTAGAGCCAGTACACGAACTTTGGCGTGACGGAGGCCACGTAGAGGGCTTCGCCACCATCCGCTTCCGGAACGGGCAGCATGTAGCGGTAGCCTACTTCGCGGGATACCTGGCGGTTGGGCTTCCCTTTGACGACGGCGTCTTTCTCCGCCTGGAAGACCCGTTCCCACTGGTCTGTTTCCGGCGTCCAACACCAGATTTCCGCCTGAAGTTGTAGGTCCAGGGGGTTAGGGGCGCAATCTACCTCATCGTCGTCGGGTGGATATTTCGCCAGCAGTACCTTGATCACGCCCGGCAGGGCAATGTTCATCGCCGCGCGTTCGCAGCAGAGCCAGGAACGATTTGTTCCCACGTACAATTTGCCCTGCCACCAGACCATTGACCAGGCCCAGGTGTTGTCGCTGTCGCCGAATCCGCGTGGCGCGGCGAGGTTGAAGTTAAGCCGGGGCGCGCGCGTCGGGGTGTAGGACGGCGTGTCCTGGCTAGGAGTCGTATTGGGGGTGAGAGTTTCGCTTAGCATGTTGGGAAATCCATTCTCCTGAGATTCAGTTGTCTCGCATGTCGGTTCGTAGGCCCTTTGCCGGAGGCTGCCTTTCGCTGAACACAGTTCAGAGGAGAGAATACGTGACTATACAGGTCATCCGCCCAGATTGGACCAATTTGCTCTGGCTAAATCCTATTGATGTCTACAAAACTGGTCCAATCTCTCGGAGACGTGAATAGTTACAAGTTGATTATGGTGCTGCCCGCCGCCACGTTGTCGGATGAAAGATGACAAAAGTCTCGACCGGGCGCCTCAACTTCAGAGTTGGCTTAAGACGTCAGCAGCCTGTTTTCGGGACAGTCCGCCAGACTTTTGTGGTCTGGCGGATTCTATCCGTCTGGTTGGCGTGGATGCGTGTCACCGTATCGCGGCGATGTCGGCTGCTAACATGTACCATTTGTAAGACGGCGGAGTAGAGAATGCGCCGGGGCGGTTGATGCACGAGCGACAGCTTGCGCCGCCCCGCTAATTCTATTGCAACATGACTGTGCTGACGAATTATGAAGGATGAATTCCAAAGGACGAATTACGAAGGGCTAATTGCGAGGACGAATCATGAGTACGTCCTTCCTCTTTTTCTGAGATTGGTTTTGCGGGTGGATTGGGCATGGCTGCGCCGACCACTGTCCACTATCTGCTGACCACTGTTTCCGAAGGAGACGGCACGCGCCGCGGCGCGCCACCATGAATGACAGCATCTTCCCGGAAGCTGCCCCCCAGGGCCATCATCCGTGACGAAGCTTCCGGGAAGATTAACTTCGTAGGAGAATGACAGCATCTTCCCGGAAGCTGTTCCCCAGGGCCATCATCCGTGACGAAGCTTCCGGGAAGATTAACTTCGTAGGAGGCAAAAAAAAGAGGTCCACAAACGTGGACCTCTTTTGTGTGTATGGGGGGGCGGGGCGGGTGCTTAGCCAGCCATGGCCAGTTCGGTTTCTTTGTTGTGGCGCGCGCCGCGGACGGCTCCGAGGAGCATTCCTTTCATTTCTGGCGGGGCGGAGGTGAGTGCCCAGACGGTAGATTTGATGATGGAGGAGAAAGTGCCGGCATTTATATACCGCTTAGTAGGATCCGCCAGACCCACCGCCGGCGACGTAAACGACGCATTCTGGATCAAGGACATAATCTGCTTCGTGGCCGCCTTCGTATCCAGCGTGCCCGCTTCCACCTGTTCCATCACCCGCACGCCCTCGTCAAACACCTTCTTAAAGCCCGGATGATTGCTACAGAACAGACCCATGGGCGGTTCCTTCTCCGGCAAGATAGCGTCATCGTGCGTCTTCTCGTAGCGGCGATAGATGCTGGCCAGGCGCAGGTCGCCAATGCCCACGCCCAGTGCCCAGATGCGGAACCACGCATTCCACAACTCATAGTCGCGGAAGGAGACATAGGCCCCCCAAACCAGCAGGTCGTTGTGCTTAATGTTATTCTGTTGCAACTCCTCCAGGTATTGGAACCGCTCGGCGCGGAAGTCATTGTCTTTGACCGCGCCCAGAATCATGGGAATCAGAGCGTTGATCGCCTCCATGGTGTTTGCCAGACCGCGCGAGAAGAGCGCGTCGATGTTGCCCGACGCCTGCGCCAGCAGACACCAGCGGTCGCCAACCGTTTTCTTGGATGTGTACTGGATGCGCCCCGTGGAAATCCAGGGGCGGACGATCTTGGCATCCTTGAACTGCGCGCCCACGCTGGGGAGCTTTTTCATCCACATATCCCACTCTTCTTGCGGGGTCATGTCCGCGGGCTTTGGGTAGAGACGGGAGTCCAATTGCAAGCCAACGCTGACCAGTGGATTGGTGGATTCGGGGTGGTTGTCAAAGGGAATGATCCACATCCAGCCACCATCAAAAATGTGGTGACAGGTGCCGCTATACCATTTTTCCGGTTGACCGTGAATGTTGCCCGATAGTTCGTCAAAATCCTTGACGTCAATCATGTGCGTGAAGATCGCGCGGGAGTGGGTGCGGGCCTGTGGAGGATTGTCGCGCAGATCGAATTTGTCGGAGAGGGGAGAGCGGAAACCCGCCGCATCCACCAGATAGCTGGCGGTAAGCGTCTCACCCTTGTCCGTGGTCAGCGTGACACCGTTACCGTCAATGTCCACGTTGCTGACGCGCGTGTTTTGCATACCCACCGTGCCGTGATGCAGCGCCGCCTGGTAGAGGTAGGCGTCAATGTCCTGGCGGAAGAGGTGCGCCTCATATCCCTCGCGGAAGGGGGGGATGACCAACTGGTTGGCCTCGGCGGGGTTGTGCTGTTGGCCCATGCGATGGTAGATGAAGCCGAAGTTCCGCTTTTCGCCACAGGCGGAGGTGACATACTTGCGGATGTTTTCCCCCGACCCGACGTGTCGCAGTTCTTCGATGTCGTAGTGCTCGGCCATGATTTTCACCAGGCGGAGCGTGTGGCGGACGGTGGATTCGCCTATGACGAAGCGGGGGTGGGTGGCCGCGTCCAGCAGCAGCACGCGCAAACCCTGGTCAGAGAGGACGGTGGCGAGCAAGCTCCCGCCGATACCCGCGCCCATGATAGCCACGTCGAACTGATTGGCTGTGTTCATAGCAGTTTTTTCTCCAATTTGGTAGGTAGGTTAAAGGAAATCGTAACTGCTAACGCTCTCTGGAGATTGGTCCAATCTGGCTTAGCAGTTACATGTGGCTACTGGCGCTGCGTCGCGGCGCAGCACAGTTGTTTCAACTGTCGTGAAGCAGGCATCCCGCTTACTGCGTCTGCCAGCGCGGCGGCTGGTGACGGACGTTTTCGCCACAATGGAATCACAGGGAAAAGTGTGCTGCCCAGACCCGCCAGGTTCGTGCCGCGGTTCGTGATGAGTCGCGGAGTGTGATAAGGCAATAGGAAAATGCCGGCCTGGAAATGATGGTCTGTACGGGCAGCAGCAATACGGCAGCGTGTTTACTACAAATTGATTGTAGCGGCTCCCGTGCCCATCGTCAAGGTATTGTATAAGGAATTGATGGGAATATGATGAATGAACGACTTTTGTATAAAGGTTGGCGGTTCCCCAAAAGAAGAAACGACCAACAACACATGACAATGGTCTTGGCTAGACGGGCGTCAGGCGTTGTTGGTCGTTTTCGGTTGGTGTGGTGGGCGACGTGGGTATGCGTCCACCGGCGAGGGATGAATTAGCTGGACAGGGCGGCGGCGGCGGCTTCTTTGTTGCGGTTGGAGCGGACGACGGCGCCTAGCAGCCAGTCTTTCATTTCTGGCGGAGCGGAGGTGAGTGCCCAGTAAGCGGATTTGACCATGGAGCCGAGCGTGCCGGCATTAATAAACCGCTGCTCCGGATCGCCCAAGCCAATTGCCGGAGACGTGAACGGCGCGCTCTGGATCAATGCCAACACTTCGCGTGTTGCTGTCTTAGTATCCTTGGTGCCGTTTTCCACCTGTTCCATGATGCCCAGACCCTTGTAGAGCAGATTCTGGAAACCGACGTGGTTGCTGTAGAACAGGCCCATCGGCGGCTCTTTTTCCGGCAGCAGGCTGGGATCATGCGTCTTTTCATAGCGGCGCAAGATGCTGGCCATGCGCAGGTCGCCCAGGCCGACGCCCAGCGCCCACATACGGAACCAGGCATTCCACAAATCATAGTCACGCCAGGACACATACGACGCCCACACGAGCAGGTCGCTGTGCTTGACGTTGTTCTCTTGCAACGTATTCAGATATTCAAACCGCTCGGCGCGGTAGTCGCCATCCTTGATGGCCTCCAGCAGCAGCGTTACCAGCGAATTCAGCGCGTCCATCGTGTTCGCCAGGCCACGCGAATAGAGGGCATCGATGAAGCCGGCGGAGTGCGAGAGCAAAGCCCAACGATCCCCCACGGTCGTCTTGGCCGTATACTGGATACGACCCGTCGAGACCCAGGGGCGCACGACCTTCGCATCCGCGAACTGCGCCTTGATGCTGGGGAAGCGGTCCAGCCACATATCCCACTCCTCTTGCGGCGTCATGTTCGTCGGTTTGGGGAAGCGGCGGGAATCGAGCTGCCAGCCGACACTGACCAGCGGATTGGTCGATTCGGGATGGTTGTTGAAGGGAATCACCCACAACCAGCCGCCATCAAAGATGTGGTGGCAGGTGCCGTTGAACCATTTTTCCGGCTGGCCGTGAACGTTGCCGGACACTTCGTCGTAATCCTTGACGTCGATCATGTGCGTGAAGAGACCGCGTGAATGTGTCCTGGCCCGCGGCGGATCATCGCGCAAGTTGAATTTTTGCGCAAGCGGCGAACGGAAGCCGGCGGCATCGACGATGTAGTCCGCCGTGAAGGTGTCACCCTTGTCCGTCTTCACGATGACGCCAGACTCGGTCACGTCTACGTCCGTGACGCGCGTGTTCTGCATACCGACTGTACCGTAGTGCAGCGCGGCCTGATAAAGATAGGCGTCGATGTCCTGGCGGAACAGATGGGCTTCGTACCCTTCGCGGAAGGGGGGAATGACCAACTGATTGGCCTCGCGCGGGTTTTGCGGCTGGTTTTCATGGTGGAAAATGAAACCGAAGTGCCGTTTTTCGCCGCACTGCGAGGTGACGTTCTTGCGAATATCATCGCCCGAACCCACCTTGTGCAATTCTTCGATGCCATATTTTTCAGCCATGATGCGCACCATGCGCAGGGTGTGCCGCACGGTGGATTCGCCGATGACAAAACGGGGATGCGTGGCGGCGTCGATCAAGAGAACGCTGGCCCCTTCATGGGTTAAGATGGTGGCTAACATGCTGCCGGCAATTCCGGCGCCAATAATAGCCACGTTGAACTGATTGGTTTGTTTCATTTCAATCATCTCCTATGTAGAAACTGCCAGTTGCATTCAGATACACGTCTGCCACGTCGTAGTACAGTTGTCTTGACTGCAAGAGCAGGCATCCCGCTTACTACGATGTTGTGCCGGCAGGTGAACCCAACTGCAAGGAATCACGAATGTGAGTTTCAGGACACTTAGTAACCGCCCGAAAACAACTTCACACTTTTTACGGGCGGTTACTGACAAGCTGCCCGCACATTTCCGCTAATTTAATTGCGGGCAGCCACTTAAGTAGATTTTACCGGACCCAGGTAGGGTCCCGTGTTCACGGATCATTCTTGCGTGACTTGTTTGATGGCGCGGCCCAGGATGAGGCGCTCGAACGAGTTGCCCGGCATTAGTTCGCGCAGGCGAACGGCCAGCGTTGCCCGTCTACCAACGATGTAATGCAATTTGGGGTGGGCGGCTGTGAGCGCGTGGTAGGCGGTGAGGGCGACATCAACGTTGGTCGTTGGCGAAGATTCAACCAGTCTGTCGGCCATTTCTTCTTCGCGTTGGAACCAGGTGAAATAAGGACTTTGGGGATCTTGGGCGCGTTTTGCCAGCCCGCGGTGGACGGTCCACCGTTCGTTTTTGACGATGGCGGGGGCGATGGCGCTGACGTGAATGCCCAAAGGCGTGACTTCTTGATAGAGGGATTCCGCGAATCCTTCCAGGGCGAATTTGCTGGAGCAGTAGGCGGTGCGGGCCATGGAGGCGATGCGCCCGCCGATAGAAGTGATGTAAAGGAGGCGACCACGTTTGGCGGCGCGCATGTGCGGCAAGACGGCGCGGGTGACGTTCATGGCCCCGAAGACGTTGATGTCGTAGACGCGGCGGATTTCCTGGTCGTCGCAATCTTCGAAGTAGCCACGGAGGCTGATGCCGGCATTATTGATCGCCCCAAAAATGCCACCAGACTCCGCCAGAATCGTCTCCACCGCCGCCGCGATGCTGTTCGGTTCCGTCACGTCCAGCAGCAAGACGCGCGGCGAAACATGGCGCCGCGCCGCCTGCTCCTCAATGTGCGCCTGCTGTTCCGCAAAAGGGATCGTCGCGTACACGTTGAATCCCTTTTCCGCCAGATACAACGACATTTCCAGGCCCAGACCCGTGCCTGCCCCTGTGACCAAAATGGTATCTTTCATAATTCAATAGCCTATACCTTCCTGGAAGCTCCCAGCTTCCAGGAAGATGGGCTTGTACCTTCCTGGAAGCTCCCAGCTTCCAGGAAGGTGGGCTTAATCTCCAGGTTCCGCCTGCTGCATCACGGTATCTGGCGACTTGAAGAAGGCATCCATCAATTCCACCAGTTTTTCCGGCTCTTCCAGCGGGCCAAAGTGCCCGCCGCCATGCAGGGTGACGGACTGGGCGTGCGGCCACACTTCGCGCAGGTAGTCAAACGTGCCCATAAAGTAAGAGTCGGAGCCGTAGACGAGCAAGGTGGGGTGGCGGAATGAGGAGATGAGGTCGAGCGTCATGCCGGCAATTACCTGATAATCATCTACCAGCGTCGTCTCATTCACCAGCCGCAGCAGCGGCCCGCGCTTGCGTGGCAGCGACTTCGCCGGACCGTAGAACTTCGGTGTATCCAGGCTCAGGTTGAGCAAATACTGGAAGTCGCTGTGCTTCTCTTTGGGCACGTCTACGCCCACTTCCGCCAGACGGCCTACCCAGAAATCCCAGCCCACCCATTCAGACTTCATGCGTTCATGGACGAGCGCCGCCAGTCCCGGCTCAATCAAGACCAGCTTATCCACCCGGTGCGGATACTTGATGGCAAAGTGGAGACAAACATCAGCGCCAAAGCTGTGCCCCACAATGTGCGCCTTTTCAATCCCCAGTTTATCCAGCAAACCTTTCAGGTCTTCCGACAGGTTATTGGTGTCGTAGCCCGTAGGCGTGCGCGTGGTGAAGCCATGACCGCGCATGTCCAGCGTCGTCATTTTGTAGCTGCCGCGCATCAGGGGAACCATGCGCAAATGCCACACGGCCAGGTTTCCCAGCAGGCCGTGTACCATGATCACATCTGGTCCTTCACCAACCTGCCAATAATGTACGTCAATGTCGTTTACCTGTATGTTGGACAAATTAGACCTCCAAAAACATCAGCCGGGCAGCTTTTTGTGGCATTGCTCGTCTGATTGGGTGCTGGCTCTTGCCAGTTTCCCGTGATTGTCTCTTACCGTCACGAACGCGGCTAACAGCCAACGTCGCGTTCAGGCGGTTGAATTGTTCAGTCAATGTAACCAAGTTCCATCAGGCGGGCCAGGATGGCTGCTTCCGCGTCTTCGTCGTACAGTTCGTCGTAGGCATCGTCTTCGGCGGAATCGTCGCGGGCGGCTGTGGGCGCGCCCGTGCGTATGGGGTGGGCTTCCAGGTATTCAGCGGTGTAGATTTCCGCCGGCACGCGCCCTTCCAGGTCACTGGGAACTGCCAGTCCCAGGCTGTACAGCATGATGGGGCTAATGTCCAGGATAGACATTTCCGCGGCGCTATAGCCGGCACGCAAACCCGGACCCTTGCCGATGAAGATGCCGAGGGGGCGATGGGTTCCTTCTGGTTTGGGGCGAGGGCGCAGGGGCGTTTCCGCCGGCAGAATTGACACCAAACCGCCATCTCGCAGCACCAACGTCAGGTCCGGCGCCAGGTCTTGCGCCGTACCGTCGAAAGCCTCATCCTTCGTGTGAATTTCCACGACCACCGGCTCGCCCGTTTTCGGGTCCGTAAATGCCCGCAGTTCCGCCACCAATTTCGCCCGGAATGCTTCGTACTCCGATGCCGGCACGCCCGGCTCGCCCGGATTCTCCGCCTTGACGATGTGGATGCCGTTGCTCGTGGGCGTGGAGGCGTAGGCCAGCGTCTTGCTCCAGTCAAACCAATGAATGTGTCGCGAAAGGTGCCCCATGCCCAGCGTGCCGCCACTGGTGTCAATCGACAGATTATCTACCCAGGTGAGGTAGCCGTGGTCCGAAAGCCACTTGTTGATGTGGAGTACTTCCGTGGTGGCCCCAAAGCCGTGGTCCGAGGCCAGCAGCACGGTCGCTTCCGGCCCTGCCAGGGACACAAGCCGCCCGATGGCCTCATCCAGTTTGCGGAAGTAGTTGAAGCACATATCGCGGATACGGCTCTCTTCTTCCGTGGGGTTTTCCGGCCAATAAGCCGGGTCAATGAATCGCCACAGGAGGTGGCCGATCTTGTCGGGGCCGTCAAAAAGGACGGCGACGAGGTCACTGGGATCGGTCTCCATCAGGTAGCTGGCAACTTTCAACCACTGCTGTTCCCGCCGTGTATGCAGTTCGATCCAGGCGGCGTACTCTTCTTCCGCCGCGCCTTCGGTGGCTTTGGCTTCCAGGGCCATGTCCATGGCCAGCTCACGCACGTTGAAGCCGGGCAGCGCCTTCATCTGGTCATAGAGGTTGCTGGGGTAGCAGCCGAGGCGCAGTTGCCGCCAGGGAATCCAGCCGGCGACGACGTAGCCATTGGTTTCCGGGGCGGGGAACATGAGGGGGAAGTTGAGGACGGTGACGCTCATGTCGTTTTCGTTGACCATGCGCCACACGGTTTTGGTGCGAACGTCTTTGGACGTGGAAAATTCGATCTTCTCGCTGTCGGCGGAGGATTTCTGGAAGAAGTCAAAGATGCCGTGGTGGCCGGGGCGGCGACCCGTCATCAGGGATGTCCAGGCGGGGGGCGTTAATGCCGGCACAATCGTCCGCAATTCCGCCTGTACCCCACCATCGACCAACGCCTTCAGGTTAGGCATCAGCCCCTGAGCCATAAACGGGTCCAGCACCGTAAAAGTCGCCCCGTCCAGCCCAATCAATAAGGTCTTGGAACTCATGCGTTTCTTTACTCCTATGCCGTGCCACTGATGTGTTGGTACGTGAAATCCACCCACTCCGCCACGGACACATCATTGAATTCCCGCTGGCCGATTTCCGCCAGGAAATCCGCATACGGGATGGGATGGTTGTAATGCTCCACAATGGAATTACCAAGGACTACAACGTCTAGCGACTGCAAATTCAAGCCGCGGAATAACAAGGTTTCAGGTGTGACCTCACCCTCGTAATCCCAATCTTCCGCTAGCTGTTCCAAAAGGGTCAATACGTAGGTGAGTACCTCGTCTCGGGAATGAGTCATTATCGTCTACTCTCACTTATCTTGGGTTTGTCGTAACCGCCACGAAGTTCGCCAGACGACGCTGGCAGATCGAAGTAGCCCGGCTTCTCCACGAAGTTGTGATTCCGAGCATTCCAGACAACTTTGGTCGTGTTCTGGCGGTGTTTGCAAAATGATTGGTTGCTTGGAGAAAACGCCTGGACTGGATGGGGCGGCCGGATTTGCCATCCTTATCTCTTAACCAGTTTACACAAGCATACCTCAATTGACGGCGGTGGCAATAATAAAACCTTGGTCCTGGACCGTGACGGTGGTCAGGGTTCGGTCGCGCAATTCCGGGAATTCCTGCCCCATGCGCTCCGAGACGCCCAGTTCAATGATGCCGCTTTGCGCATCCATGCGGCGAGCAATGAAGCTGAGTGGTCCATGAGCCATGCCTTGTCCGATTGCCTTGCCCGCGGCTTCTTTGGCGCACCACAGCCGCAGGTCCCAACGCGCCGCGTCGGGCTGTCCCAGCTCTGCCAGGAGGGCCTGTTCCGCCGGCGCGAAGGCCGCATTGGCGAATTCCGCCACCGACCGCGTCTCCGGTTCCATGTCAATACCCACCCCGCCGCGCTGGCTGGCCGCCGCGGCGGCTACGCCGTTGCTGTGCGTGATGGAAATCTCGATGGGCGCGTCAATCTGGCTGCGCCAGTCGCCCAGCGCCAGCGGGCGACGATTTTCGTCCTGCCCAATTTCGATGTCCGCCGGGCAGAGGATGATGCCGTACTTTTGCTTCAACAGGTGTCGCACGGCGTCCTTCGCGGCGGTTCGTCCCAACAGCCACTCAATCCGCCGTTTTGCCGGCACATTCATGCCCCGCCACACCTCTCTCTCCCGCCGATTCAAGGAAAGGTTCGCCAGAACCTTCCCCCACAGCCCAAAAGAGGCATCAAAGAATCCCTCCGGAAACTCAGGCACACGCACCGCCACACCGTTTTCACCCAGCCCCGCCTGCGCCGTTTCCCAGGGCAAACTGAGCATGGCCGCCGGCGGATTCAGCTCAAAGCGGTAAAAATGCCAGGTGAGACCATAGAAACGCTTGTCTTCCCAACTGAGAAGCTGCATCCACATTTGACCCTGTGGGTCCACTATGTCGATGTCGGAATAGGTGCGCCCGTCGTTGGTCAGGTTGACCCGCGCGCGGAAGGAGGCCTGCTCCGGGTGGCGAATGGGCGGGCGATAGAAGCGAATCTCGCCCAGGCGGTACGGGAAGATGATGAAGCCCTCTTCCAGATTCTCCATTGTCCACAGCCCAACCACTTGCCCCGCCGCGTCCAGAATGGCCGGATCGGTAATGAAGTTGGGGTCGCGGTCCTGGAAATGATGGTCGCGGGGCAGCGCCTGCAAGGTTGCTTCCAGGCCATCATCTCCCGTGCGCGTCACGCCGGCAATGGCGCGAAAATCAGCCCCATGAAACAATCCTTCGGCGTAGATGTTGCCCGGATGCCAGCGGGAGGGGTGTTCATTCGTCAGCGTCAAGGATTGCGGCGTGGGCGCGGGCGGATACGCTGTGCCAAACACCATCGTGCCTTCAATCAGAGGCATTTTGATGTTCGAGCCGGGCTCGCCGTCCGCCAGATGCAGCCGCACGTCCACTTCATTGGTCGTTCCCTTCTTTCTTTTTGCCACCAGCCGCAGCGTCAGCGTCTCGTTTTCCACAATTACCCAGCGGTAGCCGCGCACTTCCTTCATGCCCACCAGAAGTTGGTCCGGCATGAGGGTGGCCGCCGTCTCCGCCAGGATTTCCATGCTCACCGTGAAGGGAACTACGGGCAGGCCGATCAGCGACTTGTCCGTGACGGAGACGTCCCGCCCCAGGGTGTGGTGATGCAAGAAGGTGTCCTTTTGCAGGTCGAGTTTGCAGATTGCCACCAGTTCCTGGCCGGGCGTGATGCTTTCGATTTCGCGCACAAATGGGTAGTCGGGCAGCGTTTGTGACGTGAGTACGGGCGCGGCGCCGCTCGGGGCGTTTTCGGCCATCACGTTGACCATCTCTTGCAAGGTGCGCAGCGCGGAAACGCGGTCCATCAAGTCTGGCTTGATCAGGCCCGTTTCCTCGTTGAAGGCGTTCAGGATTTCCACGCGCTTGATGGAATCAATGCCCAGGTCTGCTTCCAGGTCGGCGGTGAGATTGAGCAGTTCCGGCGGGTAGCCGGTGCGTTCGCTCACCAGATGCAGCAATGAGCCGGTAATCTTCTCCGCGCTCCACGACGTTGGTTCAGGAGGGGTAACGAGCGCGGCGGCAGGTGTCTGCGGCGGTGCGGGCACGGTGGGTTGCGCCTGCGGCAAGGCCGCGGGGGCAGCCACGGTTGGTGGCGCGGGGGGCATCATTGCGGAGACGCCGGGCGCGGCAATGCGCGGCAGTGGCGGGGTGATGGTTGCCGGCATGGGCACGGTCGGCGGCATGGGCAGGGGGGGCGGCGCGTAGGTGGGCGGCGCGGGGGCCGCCGCGGGTGGCGCGCTCGCACCTTGCGCGCGGGCGATGACCTGCTGCATCACGGCTTCTTGCGCTTGCAAGAACTGTTGCATCAGTCCCAAATGCGCCTGCATAACCTGTGCGCGCGGATCCACCATGTTTGGCGGCGCGGCGGGCGTGTAGGTGGGCGGCGGGGCAGGCACGGGGGGCGCGGCCATGGGCGGCGGCGCAGCCACGACCGGGGCGACCGCGGGGGGCGCGATGATGGGTGGCGCGGGTGCTGGGCCGGCTTTTGCCGGCACGGGCGCGGACGCAGCCAGTTTCGGGAGGGCTTCCGGCGGGGTAGCGGCGCGGGCGTGTCCGTTGCTGGGGCCGGCGGCGGGGGATTTTTCGGCTGATGCCGGCACAGCCGCCACCCGCCGTACTTTCGCGGCCACTTCCGGGTGCAGTTCCATCATCGCCCAGCTCGTTTGTAGTTTCATTGTGCCGGCACTCACCTGCGTCACATCCTCCCCTTTGGCCAACGTCAACAACCGGGGGCGGCGGCGCTGGTAGAGATAACGCAGGTCCATGGGCACGCCATGCGCCGCCAACTGCGCCAACAAGTGGTTGAGCTGCTTGATGCCCGACCGCTGCTGCAAATTCACGGGAATCGCGTACTGCGTCTGCCCACGCAAAATGTCGTTGATGAAGGCGTTCAGGTTGCCCCGTCCCCCCACTTCAACAAACAGGCGCACACCGTCATCATGCATCTGCTGTACCAGTTCGCGGAAGCGCACGGTTGCTACCCAATGTTCCACCGCCGTATCCCGAATCTCGTTCAGATCATCGCTGAAGAGCCGCGCCGTCGTCCCGGAGTAGGTGGGCGTTTGCGCGGGGGCCATGGGGAGACGCTGGAAGAAGTCGCGCAACGTCTCCTCGAAGGCCGCAAACAGGGGCGTGTGGTAGGCGCGGTCAAAGGGCAGCAGTTCGTAGATCATCCCTTTTTCGCGCATCAGGATGATCGCTTTGTCGATGTCGGCGCGACTGCCGGCAATAACGGTCTGGTGCGGGCAATTGTCCATGCCAATGTGCAGGTCGCCGTCTACGGCATCCAAAATGTCCTGCACTTTTTCCCGCCCCGTGCCGACGGCGGCCAAGGCGTAGGAGGGTACCTGTTTTTCCGTGGCGACGTGGTCGTAGCGGCGGCTGACGTCCAGCAGGGAGCGGAAAAAGGCCTCGTCGTCCATCTGGATCATGCCGGCAGCCCGCATAGCCGAATACTCCCCCGTGCTGTGTCCGGCAATTACGTCTGGTTTGATTCCCAACTGATTCAGCAGCGTAAACAGCGCCTGGTTGCCCGTCAACACCGCCTCAATCGCTTCATCAATATCCCACAGCTTCTCCCCCAGTTCGCCGCGACCCAGCGGCCGCGGAAAAATCACGTCGCTGGGGACGTAGCCGCGTGGGTGGTCGTTGTACATGCGGTCTATGCGGTCATAACAGGCGCGCACTTCCGGGAAATGCTCGCACAGGTCCGCCAGCATGTTTGGATACTGCGATCCCTCGCCGGGGAAGAGGAAGGCCAGCTTTCCTTGCGGATAGGCGCGCTCCTCAAAGTAGTAGAGTCCACCGTTGGTGTCCCGAATGCGCTTTCGGTTGGGTTTTAGCAACTGCTCCTGCGCCCGCGCCAGCTTTTCCTGTAAGTCTGTCAGCGAGTCGGCCACAATAGCCAGCCGCGCCGGTTTGTCGCTGAGGCGGCTGTTGATTGTGTATCCCAGGTCGGCCAGCGGCACGTTCACGTCACTGGCGAGATACGCTTGCAGTTCCGCCGCGGCTTCTATCAGCCCGGTGCGATCCTCCGCCTCCAGAATGACGAGTTCGCTGTCCCAGTGGCGCATGAAGCCTTCTTCGGGTGCGTATTCGGGCACGGGATACTCTTCCATGACGACGTGGGCGTTGATGCCGCCGAAGCCGAAAGCATTGACGCCCGCCCGTCGCGGCGTGCTACCTCGCTGTACCCAGGGGCGCGTTTCTGTGTTGATGTAGAGACCCGTTTGCGCCAGTGGCAGCTTGGGATTGGGTTCTTCGACGTTCAGGGTGGGGGGCAGCACCTTGTGGTACAGGGCCAGCGCGGTCTTGATGACGCCGGCCACACCCGCGGAGGCCATGGTGTGCCCGATCATGGATTTGACGGAGCCGATGGCGCAGTAGGGGGGACGGCCTTCTATGGCCGGCAGCAGCGGCTGCAGGGCGGTGATTTCCGAGGCGTCGCCGGCGGTGGTGGCCGTGCCATGCGCTTCGATCAGACCTACGGTGGTGGAATCAATGCCGGCCTTTTCGTAGGCGCGGGTGACGGCCAGGCGCGCGCCTTCGGGTCGCGGGGCCAGCACGCCTTTGGCGCGTCCGTCGCTGGACGTCCCCACTCCTTTGATGACGGCGTAGATGCGGTCGCCATCCCGCTGCGCGTCCGTCAGTCGTTTGAGAACGACGATGCCGATGCCTTCGCCCAAAATGGTCCCGTCCGCGTTGGCGTCAAATGGGCGGATGATTTCCGCGCGGGAGAGGGCGTTCAGGTGGCTGAACAGGGAGAGGATGGGTACGGGGGTGGTGACGTGGGAGCCGCCCGCCAGGGCCAGGTCGGCCTGCCCGGTGGCCAGTTCGGTCACGGCAATGTCTACGGCGATAAGTGAGGAGGCGCAGGCGGCGTCCACCGTGTAGGTTGGCCCCATCAGGTCGAGGCGGTTGGCAATGCGGCTGGCGATGATGTTGGGAACCAGGCCGGGCGCGGATTCGGAATCAAATGCCGGCAATTGTGTCTTCAGGTGTTCGCGGATGGTTTGCAGGTCGTCAACTGTGTATTCGGGGTGCAGCGTATGCAGGATGCGCAGTGTCTGGTCCACAACCATGCTGTGCTGCAGCATGTTCATGTTGCCCCGGTTGAGGTAAGTGCCTTTGCCCAGGATGACGGCGGTGCGGTGGCGTTCTACTTCGTTTTCTTGCAGGCTTTGCAGATAGCCGGCGTCTTCCAGGGCGGTCATCGCTACTTTCAGGGTGAGCCATTGGTCCGGATCACCGCCTTCAATGCCGCGGGGCATGATGCCGTAGTCGAATGGGTTGAAGTGTGTCCAGGGACCGAGAAAGCCCCCTTTTTTGCAGTAGAGGCGCTCTTTATCTTCCGGGTCGTAGTAGAGGTCTGGGTCCCATGCTTCCGGTGGCGGGTCGGTGATGGCGTCAACTTTGTGGATAATGTTGTTCCAGTAGGTTTCTACGTCGGGCGCGCCGGGAAACAAGCAGGCCATGCCGATGATGGCGATGTCGGTTCCTTTGTTTGCCGGCAGTGTGCCGTGGAGACGTTCTATTGGTTCCATACTGATTCTCTCGTCGTAGTAGGGGGCGCGCCGGGCGTGAGCGTTTTTGGTGACCACCATGAATTTGCCCTGACGCGGCGCGTCATTCTATCATACCCCCGGGGAACTGCCAATTGCCGGCTACAAATCGCAACCGTATTCTGGCATCAACAGGCGTGATACGCACTTTTTATGAAGTGGGTATCACGCCTGTGGTCACGGTTGTCGTGATGGATGGGGCTGCTAATTGGAAGGAGCGTGGTAACTATCTGGCCTCAGGGGAACGTGTACCAAGAGACGTTTCCGGAAGTTTGGTTTCAGGCTAAAGGCGTTTCGTCATTCACGTCATTTAGGGCGCATCCGTTAATAAAGGCTTCGCTCGGGAATTGACGGATGTGCCGGAAGGGTTCTTGCTTGATGGATAGTCCAAAGTTGATTTTGGGCGAACCTTTAGGATCGAAGCAACTTCCGAAAAGATGGTTGTGTTTTAAGATGCGAGGTAGCTGCTAAGCCAGATTGGTCCAATCTCCAGAGTGCGTCAGCAGCTACGATGCGAGGGCTTCTCCATCCCCTTCGCCGCAGATGACGATTTCGACTTCGCCTTTGCGTCCGAAGTTGACTTCTTCTACCAGACGTTGTTGGCCGGTGGGGATGGGGATGAGGCTGACGCCACGGCGTTTGAACTGGCGGCGCACTTCGTCGGAAACCATGCCGGCATCCCACGGACCCCAATTCATTGAAACCACATGCGTCGGCCATTTATGATCCAGATATACCGCCAACTTATTCAGCACCTCGTTCGCGGCGGCATAGTCCCCCTGCCCGCGATTCCCGAAACGCCCACTCACGGAGGAGAAGAAGACGAGGAACTTGAGTGATTCTGGGCGCAGCTTACGGCTGAGGATAAACCCGCTGTCTGCCTTTGTGCCCAGTACGCGCGCGAATGATTCGGGCGATTTGTCCTTGATCAGCTTGTCTTCAATGATGCCCGCCCCGTGGATGACGCCATCAATGCGGCCAAATTTCTCATATAGTTCGTCCAACAGCGGACCAAAACTGGCTTCATTGCGCACGTCGGCGGAGAAGTAGTGGATGCGCGCGCCGGTTTTGATCATACCGTTGATGTTGTCACGCATGTCGCGGTCGCGCAGCACGTTGCGGAATTCTCGTTCGATTTCACCCAGGTTGAGCGGTTCGCCTCGCTGTTGCCGGTCCTTGATCAGCGCGGCCTTGATTTCCTTGTCTTCCAGGCCGGCGGTGACGGGGGATTCTTGCGCGGGAGGCATGGGGGAGCGCCCGACGAGGATGAGGGTGGGTTGGTAACGCTGGGCCAGTTCGCGGGCGACGTCGGCGGTGATGCCGCGCGCGCCGCCGGTGATCAGGATGATGGAGTCGTGGGTGATGGTTCCGCCGCTTTTACCGCTGCTGCTGTCGGGGAGCAATGCCGGCACAAGCGTCAACCGCTTCCGTGATTCCCCATCATACCCAATCTCCACCAACCCATCTAGCGACATCATTTCCTGCAGCAAAATCTGCGCCGCCACCGCCGTATCCTGACGCCGATCCAGGTCCACCGCCTTGGCGCGCACCCCGCTCAACTCGTGCGCCACCGTCTTCAACAATCCGACAATGCCCCCCCGATTTGGCGACAACATGTCAGGATTCGTGTTGCCATTATTGCCAAACGAGCCACCCAGGTCGGTGGCCGCCAGCAGACTGGCCCCACCCGCGGCTGCCGCGGCCTCCAGATCATCGTAGACCGCCTGCACCAGGTAGAAAAAGCTACCGGTTTCCAGATTGAGCAATTGTCGCCAATCCGTCAGGTTAATGGAGGCAAAATCACGCCGTAAACCCAAGGGAGCCAGGTGCAGCAAGCTGCCAATGGGGCCGAGCTGCCGCCGAATGGTGTCAACCAGGTTGTTGACCGCTGTCGGATCGGTCATGTTTGCGGTAAAGCGTCCCGTTTCTTCTTGACCGCCTTCGCTGCCGTGCGCTACCAGGGCGACAACATGTCCACGCTCTTGCAATGCACCGACCAATTCCTGCGCCACGCCGCGGCCATCATCCGTGATTAAGATGACGCGACCCGGCGCCAGCGTGCCAAAATTGCCGTTGATGGGGGCGTTGGCCGTCGCCAGCTTGAAGCGCAAGATCGGCGATGCTTCCTCCATTGGCGCGGTCCCATTGAGGCGTGGCGCGGCTGCGGCTATGGGTTGCGGCGCAGACGCTGTTGTGAGCAGGCCGATCATGCCCTTGAGCGTGCGCTGCGACTGCAACTGCTCCATGCGGTCGCCGGCAAAGGCGGTCTCCATTTGCGGATGTTCGTCCCGGAACGCGCTCAGGATTTCCACGCGCTTGATGCTGTCGATGCCCAGGTCGGCTTCCAGGTCCGCTTCCAGGTTCAACAGTTCTGGCGGATACCCGGTGCGTTCGCTGACCAGGGCGACCAGGTTTTTTGTCAGCGCCGCTTCATTCATCGCCACGGGCGCGGCAGCGGCGGGTTGTGGGGTTGACGTGCCGTTGATGGACGGCGCGCCGGCGGGGGCGGGTGCGGGCTGGCTCTTTGGTGCTTGCGCTGCCGGCAAACCGGCCGTGATTAACGCGATCATGCCTTGCAGCGTGCGCTGTGATTGCAACTGCTCCATGCGGTCGCCGGCAAAGGCGGCTTCCAGCTCTTTGTACTCGTCTCGGAACGCGCCCAGAATTTCCACGCGCTTGATACTGTCGATGCCCAGGTCGGCTTCCAGGTCCGCCTGTATATTGAGCAGTTCCGGCGGGTAGCCGGTGCGCTCGCTCACCAGCGTGACCAGATTGCGCTCCACGACGGTGGCATCCACGGCAGGAGCGGACGGCGTAGAAGGTGTCGCGGGCGCGTCCGTCGCCGTGGCTCCCTCGCTCAACAATTCGATCATGCCGTGCAGTGTGCGCTGCGATTGCAACTGCTCCATGCGGTCGCCGGCAAAGGCGTCGTTCAACTGCGGATACTGCTCGCGGAAGGCGCTGAGGATTTCCACGCGCTTGATGCTGTCGATGCCCAAATCGGCTTCCAGATCGGCTTCCAGGTTCAGCAGTTCCGGCGGATAGCCTGTGCGTTCGCTCACGAGCGTTTGCAGATTGGACGTGATTGTTTCCCGGCTCATGCCGGCAGGCGCGGGGCTGGCCGGTTGCGCCACGGGCAAGGGCGTGGGCGCGGCGGGCTGTGCCTGTGGCGGCGGCGCGGCCTGGGGCAACGGCATGGGCGGCTGTGGCATCGCTTGCGGCGGCATCCAGGCGGGCGCAGGCGCGGCGGCCATCGGCGGCGGAGCCTGGATCGGCGGCGGCGCGGCCTGGGGCGTGTGCCACGTTTGCGCGGGGGTGGGCATGGCGGGCTGCTGCGCCGCCGGAGCCGCGCCCAAATAGGCCATCATAATGCTTTGCTGCGTCTGCAGAAATTGGGCCATCAGTTGCTGGTATTGCAGCAGCACGTCGGTTGCCGCTGTTGCCGGCTGCGGCGCGGCGGCGGGTGGCGAATAACTGGCAGCGGGTTGCATAGGAGGCATAACGTTTACTCTGGGTGACGCGGCTGGGGAGACAGTCGCTGGCTGTGGAATGGGTGTGTGCGCGGGCAGCGACGCCGTGGGTGGGGGAGGCGCTGAGTTGGCCGTCGGCGCGGGCTGCACTGATGTGGTTTCCTCAAGTTTGATCTTGATCGGTTGTGGATATTCTTCTGGTTTTTGCTGCGCTTCACGCCAGGCGCGGGCGCGACCGCCGTTGATGAGCCAGGTGGTGGCGGTGTAGCGGGCGCGCTCCGGGTTTGTGTACGGTTGGTCGAAGGAGCGTTGTGTGACGCTGCGCCCTTCAAAGAGCGTTTCCAGCGCCAGCGGCACGCCGTCGGCGGCCAGGCGCGCCAGGGCGATGGCGAAGGTTTCCAGGCCGGGCTTCTTCTGCCTGTTCACGGCTACGGCCATGTGCGGTTTGTCGCCCAGAATTTGCCCTACCAGTCCGGTGAGAACGGCTTTGGGGCCACACTCGACGAAAATGCGCGCGCCTGCTTCGTACATTGCTTCGATTTCTTGCTGGAATTTAACGGGCTTTGCCAGTTGGCCGGAGAGGATCGCCCGAATTTCCGCGGGGTCGTGGGGATAGACCGTTCCGGTGGTGTTGGCGTATACGTCGCGGTGTGGGGTGTGGAACTGGACTTGTTCGGCCATGAAGGCGGCCAGTTGGTCGCGGGCGGGGGCGACCAGGGGGGAGTGGAAGGCGCAGGCGACGGGCAGGGGGCGTCCGCTGATGTTGCGCGCGCTGAGGCGGGCCAGGGCTGTGTCTATGGCTTCTTGCGTGCCGGAGATGACGGTCTGTTGGGGGGCGTTGAGGTTGGCGAGGGTGAGGTCGGGAATGCCGGCAACGGCGGCTTCTACCTCTTGACGTCCGGTGCGGATGGCGGCCATTGTGCCGGCATTCGGCCCCGCCGCCTCCGCCATGAATTTACCCCGCGCCGCCGAAACCGCCATCATGTCCGCCTCGTCAAACACGCCGGCTTCATACAGCGCCACGATTTCCCCGTAGCTGTGGCCGGCGACGAATGCCGGCATCACGCCCAACCGTTGCAGCAGATCATTGACCGCCAGATTAGCCGCGCCCAATGCCGGCTGAGCCACATTCGTGGCGGTGAGGGCCAGTTGGTCTGCTTGTTGCGCATCCTTGTCGTGCTTGGGGATGGGGAAAATGTACTCGCTGAGCGACTGCGGCAGTTTGCCTTGCATTGCCTCGTTGGCGCGTTCAAAAGCGGCGCGCACAGTGGGAAACTGGATGGCCATGTCGCGCAGCATGTCGGTGTACTGCGAACCCTGACCGGGATAGAGGAAGGCGATCTGGCCTTCGCGGGCGAGCGGGTTCTGGTTGAAATAAATGCCGCGCGGGTCGTTGATGGTTTCCTTGCCGGCGGCCAACTGCTTGTCCGCTTCGGTCAGCTTCATTAGCAGGTCGTCGTGGGCGTTGGCGACCAGGGCCAGCGCCAGGAGCGGGTGTCCCTCGCTGAGGATGCGTTCTTGTGCGTAGTGGCGGTAGAGGGTGTAGGAGATGTCGCGCAGGGGCGGCGGATCGCTTTTGCCCAACCAGGCGGTGAGGTTGCTGATTTGGGCGCGGAGTTCGGTGATGTTCGTGCCGGCAAATAGCATCAACTCCAGCGGCCAGTTCTCGCGTACCGCATGTGCCGGCAGAAAATCTTGATACTCCTGCAAAACGGCATGGAAGTTTGTGCCGCCAAAGCCAAACGCGCTCACGCCCGCGCGGCGCACCTCTCGCGGCCGGTGGCGAATCCAGGGGCGCAGTTCGCTGTTCACGTAGAGGGCGCTGCTTTCATTATAAAGTCTTGGATTGGGCGTGTTGATCAACGTGGGCGGCAGCACCTTGTGGTACAGCGAGAGGGCCACCTTGATCATGCCCGCCAATCCCGCCGTACTCTTGGTGTGCCCAATCATGCTTTTCACGGAGCCGATGGCCGCGCTCTTGGCTTCCGCGTGCGCTTCCCGCAGCACCGTGTCCAACGTTTCCGCCTCGGCCACGTCGCCGACTTTGGTTCCCGTGCCGTGCGCCTCAAACAGACCGACGGTGGCCGGATCGACGCCGGCTTTGGCGTAAGCGCGACGGACGGCGCGCATCTGCCCGGCCGGGCGTGGCGCGGTAAGGCTGCGGTCCTTGCCATCGCTGGAGGCGGCTACCGCGTCAATGACGGCATAAATGCGGTCGCCGTCTCGCTCCGCGTCTTCCACCCGCTTCAGGATGAGGACGGCCAGGCCCTCACTGATGGCGATGCCATCGGCGCCGGCGTCAAAGGGGCGACAGCGGCCCGTGGGGGAGAGCGCCTGCGTTTTGCTGAAGGCGAGGAATCCAAATGGGCTTTGCACCGTTTCTCCCGCGCCCACAATGGCCATGTCCACTTCGCGGTTTTCCAGCGTCTTTACGCCCGCGTCCAGGGCCGCCAGTGAGGAGCCGCAGGCGGCGTCTATGACGAAATTGGGGCCGCCGAGGTCGAAGCGGTTGGCGACGCGCCCCGCCAGTACGTTGAGCAGAATGCCGGGGAAGCTGTCTTCCGTCCATTCTGGCAGTTTGCGCGAGATACGCTCAAGCACGTCATCTGATTCGCCTTCCAGGAAGTGGGGAACGTAGGAGCGGAAGCCGTATTGCGTGCCCAGGTCACCGAGGCCGCCGCCAACGGCAATGACGCAGGCGGTTTTCTCGCGGGGGAAGGGGCGCTCTTCGTAGCCGGCATCGCGCAGGGCGGATTTGACCACATCCAGCATGAGAAGTTGCACCGGCTCAATGGATTTGACGGAGTTGGGCGGCATCCCGTAGTCAAGGGGATTGAAGGGGATGTCGTCGATGAATCCGCCCCAGCGGGAGTAGATCTTGTCCCGCGTTTTCTTGTCTTCGTCAAAATAGCGCCGCCAATCCCACCGTTCCGGGGGGACTTCGGTGACGGCGTCCACGCTGTTGAGGATGTTTTCCCAGTAGGTTTTCAGGTTGCCGGCACCGGGCAACAGGCAGGCCATGCCGATGATGGCCACTTGAGAAGGCTTTGTCCGCGGCAGGAAGGGTGGCTTTTCCCATCTGGCGTCAATGGTCTGCAGCCGCTGCATGCCCATTGTTGTGACCTCTTCGTGCAGGTCAGCAAGGGTACAGGTGCTGTCGCGCAAGGCAGCGGTCTGTCCCAGGTTGAACGTGTCTTTGTCCATGCCGGCATCTTCCGCCGCAAGGGTGTTGTCGGCGGTGATGGCTTCCGCCTGCATGGCGGGCGAGATGGCTTGCGCGGTGACGGCCTCTTCAGTGAAGAGGTAGGCGGTTCCCATGAGGAAACCGACGCGCACGCCTAATTCTATCACAGGTGCGGCGAGCGCGGCGATCATGGCGGAAGATAGGTCGTTGATGACGCCGCCGGCGCAGAGGATGTGGATGTCGGGCGTGTACAGGTCGCGGTGGCCGGTAATGTAGTCGAGGAGTGCCTTGACAAGGGTGTTCCAGAGGACGAAGCTGGTCTGGTGGGATGGGTGCTGGCTGCTTTCGCTGCCGGCAAAAATGAAGCGAGTGTATCCTTGATCGAGAAGGGCGTGGAGGGATTGAGGGGTGGCGATGTATTGGTAGGGAGGAATGCCGGCATTCTTCAAGCCCAGCGCTGTTTCCGCTTCGTCGCCCGCCACCATCGCATAATTCGGTTTGATGTCCCGCAGTGCGTTCAACTGCTCCTGGCGCAGCGCCGGTGGCAGCCCGGCGGAAAGGCACGCGCCCCAGGGCTTGTCGCCGACGAAGCGTCGCGTCTCTTCCAGCAGGGCGCGAACGGCCTCTTGCTTCTTTTGCCCCAACGCCACGAAGGGCAGTGCGCCCGCATGGGCCACGGCGCGGGCAAACTCGGCGCTTTCGCCGAACGGCCGCGTTGGTCCCTGGGCGATGGGGTAGGTTGTGCCATGAGACTGCGCCAGGGAGGAATCTTTATCCAGCGAGCGCTGCGTGCGGGCAATGCGTACCTGGTTCTCAATGGCCTCACGCATGGCGATAATCACGCCGCTGACGTTGAGGTGATCGTCCGCCAGGCGGGCGGCAAAGATGGCGTCTTCGCCCATTGGGAACAGATAGTCGCTGGTGCTGGTCCAGTTCACGCGGGCGGCAATGGCCGCGCGCCAGGCGGCGGACTTCTCCGCCGGGGTTGAGTCGGCGGCAGCCAGTTCCACCAGAACTTCCCGCAGCGCCGTCACGGCTTCCGCGTCCGGCGGGGCGTAGAAACGGTGAAGTTCGCCCAATTCGGCGCCCAGGCACACCGTTTCGCGACTGTCCATGCCGCGGATTTTTTCTTTGATGGCGGAGGGCAGCCGCGACTCGCGCAGCAGCGTCAACTGGCTGTCCAGCATCACGCCGGCGGCTCCCGCGGCGCAGCAGGCGGCGGCGGTGTGTTCGCCGATGCCGCCGTGGGCGTAGACCGGCAGGGAGATGTGCTTGAGCAGTTTTTGGAGCAGGATAAACGTGGTTTCGGCGCCGACCCGACCGCCTGACTCGCTTCCTTTGGCGATGATGCCGGCGACGCCCAACCGAACGCCCATCTTTGCTTGCTCCAGGCTTGTGGCTTGCAGCAGCACCCGCATCTGGTGTTCGCCCGCGAGGGCGATTTGCGTGCGCAGGTGGGCTTCGTCGCCGCCGCTGAGGATGAGGGTGTGCGCGGCGGGCGCGATCTGGGTCAGAAGCCGTGTCAGGAGTTCGTGCTGGTCGTCGCGCATGTTGTACCCGTAGCCATTGCGGGCAAAGTCCGCCAGTTTGCGCGCGGCTTCCCAGGCCGTGGCGAAGTCATCGGTATAGGTAAGATCCAGCACCCCCAATTCTTCGGCGCGGCTGGCGGCAATCGCCAGCGATGGTTCCGGAAAGCCGGGAAGGGTGGATACAATAAACTGAAACTGGTTGGTCATTACGTTCACCTACATTCCTCAAACGCAAGCACAGCAAAACATCCCTTCAGGCCGCGACGTATCCCACGCTGATTGCGGGTGGTCAATGCGAACTTGTAAATGATGGGGTACCAGTGTGCCGACGTGAGTGCTGGTTGAATTCTGGTACGCTGAAATGTGCGTCATTGGATGACAAGGAATCATACGCTTGCTGATAGACGATAACAACTTTCCATTTCCTACGAAACCGGATTGCCTGGCAACCGGGTTTGAGGGACACGGAAACGAGGTTATGGGTAGGTTCCTAGGGTAGTTGGTTTACAGCGAACCGCAGATCGTGGGCTGATTTGCCGGCAAAAGACCGTAAATCCAGATCGTCCCACGTTTGCAACAGCGCCTGGCGCAGTTCCGGGTTGGCGCGTTGTGCCAGAGCATGGACAAAAGTGTCAACTTTCACAATAAAATCATCGGAGAGTTTAGCCTGTCCGCTGCTATTTAGCAAAGACGTTATCAAGGGTTGGCCGGTCCGCAGCAGGTCAAAAAGTTGCCCGGCCAGGCGCGGGTCGCGGAACATCAATCCGGCAACCTGAGCGGAGTGTCGGTAGTAGAGGTGTGTCAGGCGCTGGCCGTAGGGGCTGCTTTGCAGGATTTCGTCGCGGAAGCGGCGCAGGGTGTTTAACAGCCCGTCGTTGGCGGGTGTGCCGCCCAGAATTTGCGTGAGGACGCAGCCGCAAGTGGCGGTGGGGGGATTGTAAACGTCGCCGGGCGGGTTGGTGGCTTGCAGCACGGCTTCGGCGCTGTTTAATAGACCGTAGCCGGTCAGATCATCAAACCCTGGGTCTTCGATGTCTACGGCTGTATTGCGTAGAATCTGGCGAATTTGGGCATTGGTGAGGCTGGGGTTGCGCACAAGCATGAGGGCGGCCGTGCCGGCAACACGCGGGGTTGCGTAGGAAGTGCCGCTGCCTGTATCGTAGCCGCCGCCGCGAGCGACGCTGCGGATATTGATGCCCGGAGCCGCGAGATCGACTTCCGGACCAAAGGAAGAGAAGCTGTCGAACAGCCCTGTTTCATTCGTGGCGGAAACGGCAATGACGCGTTCGTATTTGGCCGGGTAGACGACAAAGGGAACGATGTTGCCGGCAGCGGCGACCAGCGTAGACCCGGAATCATAGGCAAAATTCACGGCGTCCGTCCAGACACTGGCGCATTGTCCGCCCAGGCTCATGGTGATCACGTGGGCGTTTAAGGTAGCCGCGTACTGGATGCCTTGGGCGACTTCCAGGGAGCCAAAGTGGATGACGGGAGGGATGCCGGGGATGATGCTGTCCGCGCCGACGCGGATGGGGATCAGTTGGCAGTTCCAGCATGTGCCGGCCATGCCGATGGCGTTGTTGGTGACGGCGGCGGCGACACTGGCCGTGCCCGTGCCGTGTCCGTCGCCGTCGTTGGCGTCGTTGTCCATGTCCACAAAATCGTAGTCCAGGTCCGTGTTGACGTTGGCGGCCATGTCCGGGTGGGTGTAGTCCACGCCGGTGTCCAGGTGGGCGATGCGCAGGTTGGGGCTGCCGGTGACCAGGTCCCACGCTTGCGGCAGGTGGACTTGCTGTATGGCATAGTCACCGGGATAGAGGGGGTCGTTCGGATCGAGATCGGGGGAGAGGTTCATGGCTTGCGCCAGGTAGACGGGTTCGGCGTATTCGACGAAGGGGCTTTCGTTGAAGTCGGCGGCCATGCGCCAGACGTCGGTGGTGGTGGATACGTGCAGGGTGAAGATGCGGTCGAGGCCGTACTGTTGGGCCAGGGGGGAGTTGGTGAGGTGGGAAAATGCCGGCACGATAGCCGTAACCGCATATTGGCGGAGGAGTAGCCCCAGATCACTCGTTGCCGCATTCTCTAGCCAGGCCTCCGCCGCGTCCGGGTTGACCTTCACCACGATTTCTCCCGGCATGACGAGGGACGAGGCATTGAGGGGCAGGGGAGCAGAGGGCCTGGCGGGGGAAGTGGCTCCCGTCAAGGTGACGGTGAAGAAAGCAAGGGACAACGTGAGAAGAGTCGCCAACAGCAATGAACGCGCGCGCATCATGACACCTCCTGGTTTAAAGTTGGGAACGGCGTAAATGGTAATTTGTCAGGAATACTCAAAGAATTAATGAGATGGGTTGGGAAATTGTGCCCGATTCTCTCATGGAGGTAAGGCGGAAACGCGAGTTGCGCGCAAGCCATTGTGCCGCGCTCATCCAGGCATGAATCACCGGGAAATGCCCGTCCGCATTGATTGCTGCTGAGCGAACGCGCAATCCTCATAGGAAACAATGCCTGATATGGTAGCACTGTGCGGCAGGTCTGACAACCGTAATCTATGACCATATTCACGGGCTTCTATTTGTCAGATCAGTACAACGATGGTGGCGATGCCTGTTGACCAACGGTTGGGTATGGCAGCACCGTTTGATGGTGCGTCGCGCCTTTGTTGGTGACGAGGATCGCAAGAGAGAGAGAAGAGCAACCACAAGCCTGCGGGCACGGTGCAAGGACGTGAGGGTTGCGGGAGTAGATGAAGCAGCGTTAAAGCTACTTTTTAACAGAGGGGTGAGGGCTGGAAATGATACAGGCAAAAGGGACGAATTCCGCCGACGGGGGTCTTGTCGCTAATGCGGGTGGGGTATGTTAGAATTCAGGTGACTACGAACGCTCTTTGGAGATTGGACCCATTTCACACGCTCAATGACCATTTTCACCAGAGAAAATTGGTCCAATCTAGCTTAACGGTTACGAATTCAGCGGAATATTTATGATTGGATGCGTGGATGCCGGCAGAATTTGATTATCTTGTTCTGGGGCACATTGCCCGTGACATAACGCCCACCGGATTTGCCGTTGGCGGGACGGTGGCGTATGCTGGATTGACGGCTGTTGCCCTCGGACATCGGGCCGCCGCGGTCACCAGCAGCGGCCCAGACCTGGATACGTCCCTGGCGCTGCCGGGCATGTGCGTGTACGATGTGCCTGCCGACAAGAGCACGGTTTTTGAGAATGTGTACACGCCGCAAGGACGGGTACAGCGGATTCATAGTGTGGCGGGGCGTATTGGGCGGGCATCTGTGCCGGCATCCTGGCGGGATACGCCCATTGTACACCTGGGACCGCTGGCACATGAACTGGACCCGGACCTGGCACGTTTTTTTTCCGACAGCCTCGTGGTCATGACGGTGCAGGGGTGGTTGCGGTCCTGGGATAATGCCGGCAATGTCTTTCCCGACACCTGGGAGGAAGCGCAAGCTATTCTCCCCCTGGCGGACGTCGTCATTCTCAGTGAAGAAGACCTGCTCCAGCCCGCGATGCTGGCTCACTATCGGGCATGGTCCTCCATGCTCGTCCTGACGCGCGGCGAACGAGGCTGCACCGTCTTCTGGCAAGACGAGATGCGCGATTTTCCCGCTCCCGCCGTCGAGGTAGACTCTCTAACGGGCGCGGGCGACGTTTTTGCCGCTGCCTTCTCTCTGCGTCTGTGGCAGGCCCGCCGCGAAACCCCGGAGACCGCACCCTGGGCGGCAGCCCGTTACGCGGTGCAGGTGGCTTCTTGCTCCGTCACGCAGCCTGACCTGGATGCCAAGACGCGCCTGATTGCCACGATGGCGGCGACCTTTGCCTGCTGAGGACTGGCGCTCACATCAGGGTGATCGGAGTCGAGACTTTGGCCGGATCAGACCCCATATGTGGGCCGACTGAAGCCTCCACGCCAAAAACGCCAGTGTCCTGTTTGTAACTACTAACCCGCTCGTGGGCTGCGTTTGTCAACGTTCATGTTGCTGCCGACAGGCTCAGACAACGGGTGCGGTTGCCCGAATTTAGCCTATGACCAAGATTTATGCATTTGCGAACCAAAAAGGGGGCGTGGGGAAGACGACCAGCGTTATCAATCTGGGCGCCTACCTGGCCGCCAGCGGGCGCAAGGTTCTGGTAGTGGACCTGGACCCGCAATCGAACGCGACCTCGGGCCTGGGTTTTCGCAAGGACGAGGTGAAGATCAGTACCTATGATTTGCTGCTGGAGCAGGTGACGGCGACGATGGCCATGGTGGCGTATGAGGCGTGGGGGTTGATGTTGCTGCCGGCAAATCCGGGCCTCGCCGGCGCGGAAGTCGAACTGGTCAACGTTATCGCCCGCGAGTACCGGCTCAAAGCGGCGCTGGAATCTGTCGCCCACGATTTTGACTACGTACTGATTGATTGCCCCCCCAGCCTGGGTTTGCTCACCCTGAATGCCCTCACTGCCGCGCGCGATGGCGTCCTCATCCCCGTGCAGTGCGAATACCTGGCTTTGGAGGGGCTTTCGCAACTGACGCAGACCATCCGCCTGGTAGCGCGCCACCTCAACGCCGCGCTGCGCGTGCGCGGCGTTATCCTCACCATGTACGACGCCCGCACCAATCTTAGCCGCCAGGTCGTGGAGGAAGTGCGCGCCCATTTTCCGGGACAGGTGTTTCGCGCTATTATCCCGCGCAACGTGCGCCTGAGCGAGGCGCCCAGCTTTGGCCAGCCAATTAACCAGTACGCACCCAGCTCACCCGGCGCGCTGGCCTACCAACTGCTGGCGGCGGAGTTGCTTAAGCATGATTATGCCAGAACAAATGGGCGCTGATTGATCGGGGAACAGAACGCATTATGGCAAAAAGAAAGGCTCTTGGACGGGGATTGGGTGCGCTGATTCCCACGGAGAATGAGGAGGTAAATGCCGGCACGGGCGTGATTTCCGTCTCCATTGCCGCCATCCAGCCCAATCCACACCAGCCACGCACCGCTTTCTCGGTGGATGCGCTGCAAGAACTGGCCGATTCCATCCGTGAACATGGCCTGATTCAACCGCTGATTGTCACGCAGGAAGGACCGCACCAGTTTACGTTGATTGCGGGCGAGCGTCGTTGGCGCGCCTGCCGTTTGGCCGGGCTGGAAAGCGTGCCCGTCGTGGTCAAGGATGTGTCGCCGCAGGCGCGGCTAGAGTTGGCCCTGGTGGAGAATATCCAGCGGGCGGACCTGAATCCGATTGAAGAGGCGATGGCGTATAATCAACTGTTGCGGGATTTCGCGCTGACGCAAGTGGAGGCGGCGCGGCGGGTAGGCAAGAGCCGCGCGGAGGTGGCGAACAAGGTGGGGTTGCTGAAGCTGCCCCCGGAAGTGCAGGCCGCCGTCACGAACGGACAAATCAGTTATGGCCATGCGCGCACGCTGATCACGCTGCCCACGCCGGAAGCGCAGATCAGCCTGATGCGACAGATTATCAAGCACGATTATAGCGTGCGGCAGGCGGAAGCGGTTGCCCGCAAAATAAGAGAGGGGGAGAAGCCCGCGCCGCGACTGGCTCCGGCACAGCCGCCGGAACTGCGGGCGCTGGAGGAAGCGCTCCGTGATTCGCTGGGCACGCGGGTGCGTGTACAGAAGAATAGGAAGGGCCGCGGTACGGTTGTTATCCATTTTTACTCGGATGAAGAGCTGCAATCTATTTATGAAGCGATTGTGAAGGATGGCTCTGGTTGAACCTTTTCAGACGGAGCAGCTTCATCTGCTGTAACGGCTAAGTGGCCGGTCGCAATTAAGTTAGTGGAATTGTGCGAACAGCTTGTCAGTAACCGTCCGATGAAAACGTGAAGTTATTTTCGGACGGTTACTGAGGACTGACGATGAAATGAAGTACGGAGTGGCATCGTCAGTTTGAAGGAACGGTAAGGAGCCAACTTCGTTGTCTTCTTTAATCTCCGTGCCTACGGGTTCGCTTTGCTTTATCTTTCTGGAAGCTGTATTACCAGACGATCCTGGTTTATTGAGCTTCCAGGAAGGTTGGGGAAGAAATGCCGGCACATCTTGTACTCACCAACGGACACATTCACACACTAGACCCGCAACGCCCCATCGTTTCCGCCGTGGCCATAACCGATGGGCGCATCCTGGCCGTCGGCGGCGACGCGGAAATGAAAGCGTTGTTGGCCCCCGGCGGCGAGTGGATCGACCTGCAAGGGCGCGGCGTGACTCCCGGACTGGTAGACGCGCACGTCCATTTCCAATGGTACAGCCTCAGTCTGCGCCAGATTGACTTGTTCGAGGTCCCCAGCCTGGCGGAGGCGCTGCGGCGCATTGGCGCAGCGGCGGCCACGGGGGACGGCTGGCTGCGCGGTCGCGGCTGGACGCAAGAGCTATGGGCGGAGCGCCGCTTTCCCACGGCGGCTGATCTAGACGCGATCACGGGGGACAAACCGGCCATCTTCAATCATAAGAGCGGGCATGCCGCCTGGGTGAATTCGCGCGCCTTGCAACTTGCCCATATCCACGCCCAAACCCCCGATCCTCCAGGCGGGCACATCCAGCGCGACGCCGCCGGGCTACCCACGGGCATTCTGTTTGAGGATGCCATTGATCTCGTCTCGCGCCATGTGCCCCCGCCCACGCCCGCGGAAGTGGCGGAAGCCATGCGCCAGGCGCAGCAAAACTGCTGGCAGGCAGGGCTGGTCGGGCTGCACGACTTCGATGGCAGCACCAGCTTCCAGGCGTTGCAGATGTTGCATCAAAATGGGGAGTTAGGGCTGCGCGTGGTGAAGAACATTCCGGCGCGCTATGTCGAACAGACTGCCGCGGTGGGTTTGCGGTCGGGTTTTGGCGATCCCTGGCTGCGCATCGGCGGCATCAAGATATTCGCGGATGGCGCGCTGGGGCCGCGCACGGCGCTGATGGTGGCTCCCTACGAAGGAGAGCCGGAAAATCGCGGTATCGTGGTCACGGACAAGGAAGAGATGCAGCAGATTGCCAGCCTGGCCAGCGCCAGCGGCCTTAGCGTGACGGTCCATGCCATTGGCGACCGCGCTAACCATGACGTGCTGGATGTTTACGAAGCGGTGCGCCGGGAGGAGGCGGAGCGACTGCCTCCGGCCCGCTTCCCGCTGCGGCATCGCATTGAGCATGTGCAGCTCTTGCATCCGGCGGATGAGCGGCGGCTGGCGCAGTTGGGCGTCATCGCCTCCATGCAGCCGACGCACGCCACGTCGGATATGGAGATGGCGGACCGTTATTGGGGGGAGCGGGCACAGTACAGCTATGCGTGGCGCACGGTGCTAAACACAGGGGCAACGCTGGTATTTGGCTCTGACTGCCCCATTGAGCCGATTGAGCCATTGCGGGGCATTTATGCGGCGGTGACGCGGCGACGGCCCGATGGCAGTCATGCGCCGCGCGGCTGGTTCCCGACGCAAAAGCTGACGATGGCGGAGACGATTCGCGCGTTTACCTGGGCGGCGGCGTACACGAGTGGGCAGGACACCGAGACGGGAACGATTGCGCCGGGCAAGCAGGCGGACCTGACGATTTATGATCGGGATTTGTTCGCGGTGACGGATGAGGCGTTGTTGGATGTGCGAGTTGAGGGGACGGTGATTGCCGGCATTTTCCGCCACCGCGCCTTCTGATGCTTCCCGCTCCTTCAAACTGGCGCTGCAATTCGAGTTTTATTTCAGCGCCAGTCCTAATCCAGCCCCAACCCCTGCTTTGTCTCCCGTACCAGATTATCCACCACCGCCTTCAACGCCTCTTCCCGATTGTCATCGCCGCCATTCTGGCGATAGACGCGCACCTGGCGATCCGCGCTCGTGCCATTCTTCAGGATCGTGTGGAGATAGTTCACCTCATCGCGGCTGCCCAACTCGTCCACCACATCTTCCAGAATATCCAGCAACTCTTCCATTAAGAAATGGAAGGGGCGCTCCTCCTGCATCCCAAAATCAATCATCTGCCCCTTGATACCATACCGCATGGCCCGCCACTTGTTTTCCGTAATGTACATCTGCCGATAATGCCGCCAGGAAAGGTTCTGCCGCCGTAGCTTTACCAACTTGGCGACAATGGCCTGGAACAAGGCCGCAATGCACACCGCCTCATCAATCGTCGTGCAAATATCCGAAATGCGGAACTCAAGCGTATCAAAACGAGGATGGGGCCGAATATCCCACCAAATTTTCGCTACCGGATCCTTCCGGCCAAAAGCGCCCACCTTCATCAGGATCGACTCATACTCTTTATACTCGCTCCACGAGGAGAAGGAGTGGGGGATGCCCGTGCGCGGCAGCATCTCGAAGACCACGCTACGGTAAGATTTTAGCCCCGTGTAGTTGCCCTGCCAGAACGGAGAACTTGTAGACAGCGCCAACAAATGCGGAATAAAATAACGCGCCTCGTTCATGACCTCAATCATCAGGTTTTTGTCTTCCGGGGTGGAGCCAAAACCGACGTGGACGTGCATGCCAAAAATGAGCAGGCGCTGGGCGACGCCCTGCATGTCGTCCAGGAGTTCCTTGTAGCGAATGCCTTCCGTAATCTGCTGCTTATCCCACCGGGCAAAAGGATGTGTGGAGGCCGCGGCAATCTGCACCCCGTTTTCCGCCGCCAGCGAACAGACGGCGCGGCGCAAGCGCACCAGTTCCGCGCGCACTTCCTTGACGTTGCGGCAGATATGGCTGCCGACTTCGACCTGCGATTGCATCAACTCCGGCATTAAATTTAGCCGCGTTTCGCGCTGTCTGTCCTGCGACAAAAGTTCCGTGATATAGGAGTGGAGGTCTCGACTTTCGGGATCAATAATCTGGTACTCTTCTTCGACGCCGAGCGTCAGCGGGGGCATGGGCACGGACATAGGGGTTCTCCTCCTTGCAGACGGTGGTCAGTGAGTGGTGGATAGTGGCCTGATAATTGTCAGTTGATGGTAGTCAGTCGGATGCCGTAACGGCGAAAAGTAGTCATAGGAGTCTACTGTCTCTTGGTTGTTGGCCTATCCGAGGAAGACATGGCAGAGTGGTAAGATAGTACCCCCTGATTATAGCACGCACCTGAGGCAGAGGTAAACAATGATGAGGGTTCCGGGGTTCCCGTCTGGCGACATCTCCCGCGTTGCTCCCGCAGGTAAAACCTCGTGACGGGTCTTTTCGTTTCCAGGATCATTAGAAAATTATTCAATTATTGACCCCAAGAGGGGATTTTGCTAGTATCTTGAGTGGTTTGTAACTACTTAGCCTTCATGAGGTGCAACGGGCAGCCAAAACAGCCGCCCGTTTCACGAGATGCTGGGCAAGGGCCGCCGATGGAATGAACCGTGCAGTTGCATTGGCGGCTTGCGGAAGTGGTACGGGGCTGTGCGCCTAAGCACCCCGCTTCGTTGATTTTCCCACTCCCATGTGCGTTGCACCTAAGGGTTCGCCCCAAACTAATTTTGGGTTTTTCAACAAGAAAGAACCCTTCCAGCGCATCCGTCATTTCCAATTCGTAACTCCTAACGCTCTCTGGGGATTGGACCAATCTGCTTAGCGGTTACTGCAATTCTTAAATGCGGATGCATTCCAAAGCTTTTGCGGAAATTGGTGTGGTAGCGGAATTGCGAACTTCGCGCCACATCCGGGAAATCCGTAAAGTTGCCACAGCATTGACTTATCCAGAGTTTGATGATTGGCTCAAGTTCCCATGAAGCGGCGCACGAGCAAGCGGTTTTTTGCATCAGATGCCGGTTAAGTGCATCGCAATTGAGCCATTATCCCTGGCGAAGGTACACAAACTACGAGCCATACTGGGTAACTTTCTCCACGTTATTGCCAGGCCATTATTCTTTAGTATTGAGGGGAATATCATGAGGAAACGCATTGCAGTTTTTGCATTGGTTGCTGTGTCTGTCTGTCTGCTTTTGTATGTTGTTTCGCCTGATTCAATTTCGTTTCCGGCGAGGGCCAATATGGTCTCTTGTCCGGCGGGGTCGTTGACGCAGGTTACGGTCGATGCCAGTCGGCCACATCGTGTGATCAACGGCACGAAGACGTCCTATGTGGTGGAGATGACGAATCCTGGACCGGGGATTGCCGCGGGGTCAATTTCCGTGACAGCGGATTCTCCAGATTGGAGTGCCCTGGTAGCGAACGTGGATAGCGGGTTCTCGCCGCTGGGCACGTCCGTTCCCACGCTTCTTTTCTCCGGTTTGGATGTGGGGCAGAGTCGCAAGTTCGTGATCACGGTCAGTCCGCAGACGACCTTGACGGAAGGGACGCCGGCAACCTTCCAGGTTAATGCCAGTTTGAACAATGGGGTGTCCGGCTGTGTGGAGTTGGGTGCGGTGATTCACGACAAGCCCAAGGTTGTGATGCTGGGCATTGATGGATTTAGCCCCAAGTATTTGTTCGTTGGGCGTGATGGTAACCTCAACCCGCCGCCACAAAACCAATTGACGCCGAACTTGAATTTTTTCAAGAGCCAATCCGCCTGGTTCCCGGAAGGGCGTTCTTCGTTGCCGGCAGGAACGGACATGAACGTGTTCGCCGCTTTGTCAGGAAGTTGGCCGGGTACTGCCGGCATTCCCTACGTCGGCGTCTACTTCCGGGGGTGGGATGACAATGGCTACCCCGTTTCTGGCGACATCACCGCCGATGACCTGCGCTACGGTCCTAATGGCGATCGCGCCCTCTCCATTTTCGACGTTGCCAAAGACCCCACCTACGGCGGCGACCCGCAAAACTTCACCGCCTTCATTTCCGGCAAATTCCAGTTGGACAACCTCCTGCGCACGGGCGACGAGACCGTGCTGGACATGCTCACGGACGGCGAGCGCCGCGTCTACTACATGTCCGAGCCGCAGCCCTACCTGCTGGGCGATCCGCCATCCGACCCCAACAAGGATACGGACCGCGATGGCATCAACATCAATCCGCCGGAAGAGTATCGTATGCACTCTTACGGCGTGGGGAACGCGGGCGACAATCCTACCAACAATCCCGAAGACCGCTGGGTTACTATCAACGGGTTGCGCATTATCAATGCCGAAGACCCAGATGTGATGGTGATTCATCTGGCCAGTGTGGATAAAATCCAGCATGGCGCGGGTGCAGCCAATTTCCCATCAGAATGGTCCAACAATGGTACGCCCGACGTGATGTGGGATGATCTGAATGTTTATAACCAAAACGCGAATCGCGAACCCACTCTGGATGTTGTTTACGAAGCGGACGCGATGAGTGGGCTGGTGTTCAAACGGTTGGTGCAGCGCGGATTGACCAACAAGGCGCTGGTGGTTGTTTACTCGGACCACAGCGGGGTGACCTATCTAAACAATGACCTGCCCCTGGCGACGATAGTTGCTCAGGCAGGGTTGAGTTCAATGGTGCGTCGTTATGGTGGCGCCGCGGAGTTGGGTAATATCTTTCTTTGGAATCATGAAGACGCGGACACCGTGGCCCAGGTGCTGGAAAACTACACGGTGGTTCATCCGATTACGGGCGAAACGGTGCATCCCTTTGTTGTGCTCACGCGGCAAGAGATGAACAGCGGCGTGGATAACGTGATCGGCGTGTTTGCCCGCGATGGGGGCGCCGAGCGCGGTGAGTCGTACAGTGAGTGGTTGATTGAGCATCCGGTGGACGATAATAGCAGGGTGGTGTGGCCGGACCTGTTCATTTTCGCGCAGGAACGCTTCGAGATAGTGGTTCCCAACGTGGAATACCCGGTTCTGGGCGGCCATTCGGGGCCGATGACATCGTCAACGTTGTTGATGATGCGCGGTCCGGGCATTGCCAATGGCGTCTATAGTGCGCAGGATACGACGTTGGTGGACATTATGCCTACGTTGTACCATCTGTTGGGTTGGGATGCGCCGAAGAATGTGGATGGGCGCATTCTTACCGAGACTTTGTCGGAACCGTAGTCAGTGCGCTGACGCGCTTGATGTGATTTGATGGGTGGTTGGTTCGTGCCGGCATTGTTGCGCAACAATGCCGGCACATCCATGTTCCCACCTCTCCCCCGTACCAGGAGTAAGCTGTATGTTAAACCTCTCCAGACTTCGTCTGAGAACGTCAGTCTCGATTTCGTTCATCCTCATCACCCTGCTGGGCATCCTTTGCTGGCCCACCCGCCCCGCCTACGCGCATCAGCCACACGACGATACCGTCAACGTCGCCATCAGCCCCAATTTCGCCCAAGACCAGACCGTTTTCGCCACCACCGACCTCCTCTCCGTCACCCTCGGCGTGCGCATTATGCTGCGCTCCCACGATGGCGGCCTCACCTGGGAAGTCGTTCCCAACTTCCCCAACGTCAAAGTCAACAACCTCCGCTTTTCTCCCAGTTATGCCACGGACAGCACTCTTTTTGCCTCCACCGACAACGGCCTTTATCGCTCCACCAACGGGGGTGACACCTGGACCGACCTCGCTCCGGCAATGGGCGCGGCCAGCGTGGCGGTTGCGCTTTCTCCCTACTTCGACCTGGACCAGACGCTTTTTGCCCTCAGCCCGGTTGGCGACCTGTATCGCTCAACGGATGCGGGCGACTCGTGGACGTTGATCCCCATTGGCAATGATGGCAAGCACCTGGGGCACGCCGGCCATGATCACGGGGAGATGGCCGCGGAAGTCGCGTATACGCCTACGAACAACGTGCGCTGGCAGTTGCTTCCCGAATTCAACGGTCCGATCACGCCGCTTTTTGCCGGCATTCCCAGCGCCAACGCCGACTATGAACTGGGACACAGCCACGCCGAAGGCCCGCTTGTCCTCGACGTCGTGCCGCGCAACACCATTGCCTTCTCCCCCAATTTCCCGCTAGACCAGACCATCTTCGTCGGTTTGGCCGGGCAAGGACTGTTCAAATCGACCAATGGCGGCACAACCTGGGTCCCGATTGGCGGCGAAATGGCCGGCTACGACATCACCACGCTGGTTGTCTCGCCCGGCTACCTGGTGACGCAGACGGTTTACGCCAGCACCTACGGCGGCGGCATCTTTGTCTCCACAAACGGCGGAACCACCTGGACCGCGCGCAACAGCGGCATCAACGACCTGGAAACCATCAGCATTGTCCTCTCGCCCACGTTCCTGACCGACAGAACGGCTTTTGTTTCCACTGCCGTGGGTGAACTGTATACCTCCACGGACCGTGGCCTCACCTGGAGCGCCCTCTCTGGTCCCCCCCGCGAGTTGAGCGAGCAAACCAACGTGCATTACCGTCGTCTGGGCATCTCTCCCAACTTCAAGAATGATCACATCCTCTTCCTACCCACATTTGAAGGCATGTGGAAATCGAACACGGCGGGCACGACCTGGCGCTACTCGGAGATTTTGCCCACGTCTCTGGTGCGCTCCCTGTCCGTTTCTCCCGCTTATGGGCAGGACACGACCGTTTTCGCGTCCACTTATGGCGGCGGCATGGTGCGTACGCAGGATGCCGCGCAAACGTGGGTTCCGTTGACCACCGGTATGTTGAACGGATACCCCGATCCCACGGCTATCTCCGCCAGCTATGCCACCAGTCCCGTTGTCTTTGTGGGTACGGTGTGGGGGCCGCAGCGAACGCTGAACGGGGGCGCGTCCTGGACCTTCAATCCCGTCTTGAACACGCCTGTCTTTGCTCGCGCCGTAGCCCTCTCGCCCGAATTCAGCGGCGACTATACGCTGGCGGTGGGCGTGGACAATCTGGAAACGGGACATCCGCCCTATGTCGTCTGGAATGGGCACGTGGTCAGTACAAATGGCGTGTTTATATCGCGCAGTGCCGGCAATAGTTGGGTTCCCACACAGCTCAATGGCGTCGGCGTCCAATCGGTCGCCTTCTCCCCCAACTTCGGCGCGGATCAGGTCATATACGCTTCCAGCCTCTACTATGGTCTCTATCGGTCCGTGAACGGCGGCGTTAACTGGACGCGCCTGGGGACCTTCCCCACCGAGTGCTGTGTCTCCCGCGTCGTCCTCTCCCCCAGCTACGCCGGCGACCAGACGGTGTTCATCAGCCGTCCGACCGGTGAACCGGTGGCCCGTGGCTTGTACAAATCGGTGAACAACGGCAGTTCGTGGCAGCGGGCGCTCGGCTCGGAGGACGTGACGCTGCTGGACTTCGTTCTCTCGCCCGATTTCGCCAATGATGGCGTGCTGTACGTGGCGACGTTGGAGAAGGGCGTGCTGAAGTCAACGGATGGCGGCGCGACGCTGTTTCAGACGAACCTGACGGATGCCTACGTGACGGCGCTGGATATTTCCGCCAATTATGCCAATGACGAGACGGTCTACGCGGCTACGTACACGGGCATCTACCGGTCTGAGGATGGCGGGAGTTCCTGGACGCAGACGATTTACCGCACCCGCGTGGAGGAGGACCGGGCCAGCATTACGCCGATGGGGAGTTGGAGCGTGATCTCGGTTGCCAATTCTAGCGCCGGGTTTGTGTTGTATTCGGAAGTGCCGGGGGATAGTTTGCGTTTCGATTATGCCGGCACAAACGTCGCCCTCATCGGTGGCAAAGGCAGCAACTTCGGCATAATCGACGTCTACCTCGATGGCGTCTTCATGCAAACCGTAGACCTTTATTCGCCCACCTCATTGCAGCAGCAAATCCTCTTCCAGAGCAACGGCGTCCCCTTCGGCGAACACACCCTCTCCCTCGTCATCTCCGCCGACAAAAACCCCGCCTCCACCGGCCACCGCACCACCATCGACGCCTTCGACGTCTGGCGCTGACGCAAAAAAAAGTGGCCGTCCGCACCATTCCCCTGGTTGCGGACAGCCACTTATCCAAGATTGGTTCATTCTCCAAGAATGAACCAATCTGAACTGCCCAGGAACCGTGACTCTACTGAAAAAAGGCCAAAAACCGGGTTTTGACCCATGAACCACTCTGGTAATTTCAGCCGGACCATCGAAAAACCCGGTTTTTTCAGTGAACTCAACCGTATTGGGAAAGGATTTTCCAGTTCAATCAACGCTGCTGAATCGCATAATGAGAAATCATCCCCTGCAAAAACTGGATTAGCTGCACGGACTCGTTTTCGGAGATACCCAGATAGACCATGGGGTGACGTTTGCCTCGCGCCCAGAGGGTGATACGCTTCTTGCGCGGTTCTATCTTGATGGATTCGATTTCCTTCCAGGCGAAGTCCAGCTTGCGCGAATCTTCCCGGTAATGGAAGCCCTCGTCGGACAGCTCGAACTGGATGCTGCCCATGTAGCGCAAATAGAGCGTGAGCGCGGCAATACCCAACACCGTCATGATCAGGCCAAACCCCATTTCTCCCCTTTCCTGGCCCAACCAGCCGGCCAGCAAGTACAGGATGCCGGCCATTGTGCCCAGGCCCATGCCGAACAGGTTGAGCCGATGCGCGAATTCGCGCGTGGCGTTGGCAAAACTGGCTTTGGCGGATACGCTTGACATCGTTTTTCCCTGTCTTGAATTTGTAGTCTTGCATCCCACGGGCGGCTGTCCTGAAAACAGACTACAAAGGTCTCAAATATCTACCCCATTTCGCTCACGCGAACGATTCCTGACTGAGTGCAGCCCGTTTCAAAATGGCGCGGCAATCAGGCTGTCCACTGGCGCAGGAACTCCACCAGCAGGCGCACGCCGAAGCCTGTGCCGCCACGGGGGATGTAGCCGTTATCTTTGCCGGTCAAGGCCATGCCGGCAATATCCAGATGCGCCCACGGGTAATCCGTAAACGATTGCAGGAATACGGCACTGGTGGCCACGCCGCCCATGCGCCCGCCGCTGTTCTTCATATCCGCCACGTCCGACTTGATCGCCTCGCGGTAATCTTCCCAGAGGGGCAGGGGCCAGAGCCGCTCATGCGTGGCGTCGGCAGCGGTCAGGAGTTTCTGTTGTAGATCAGGGTGCGCGCAGAAAATGCCGGCAGCCATCCCCAACCCCAACGCCACCACACACGCCCCCGTCAGCGTCGCCAGGTCCACCACCGCCCGTGGCCGGTAGCGACTGGCATACACCAGCGCATCCGCCAGCACCATGCGCCCTTCCGCGTCCGTGCTGATAATCTCAATCGTCTTCCCATTACTCGCCGTGATCACGTCCGCCGGGCGATAAGCGTCCGCGTCCGGCTTGTTCTCCGTGCAAGGCGTGATGCCGATCACGCGCAGCGGCAAGTCCAGCAGCCCCACCGTCTTCATCGCGCCCAGCACTGCCGCCGCGCCGGCCATGTCCGACTTCATGTTTCCCATATCGGCGGATGGCTTGATGGAAATCCCGCCTGTGTCAAAGGTGATTCCCTTGCCTACCAGCACAATCGTATCCAGATCGTCGCGCGCGCCATTATGCTCCAGCACAATAAACCGCGGCGGGTCTCCCGCGCCTTTGGCCACGGCCAGGAACGCACCCATGTTGTGCGCCGCCGCCCACTCGCGGTCGCCCACGGTGATTCCCATGCCGTGCGCGGCGGCGATCTCCTCCGCGGCCTGCGCCATGCGCGTCGGCGTGGCGTAGTTCGGGGGCATATTCACCAGGTCCCGCGCCAGCGTCGCGCCCGCGACCATTGCTTCCGCCAGGCGGGCACCGGTGTTGATGGCTTCGAGTTTGCCGGCATCAAACTCCACCACCATTAACCGCTCAATCCCACCCGGCTCCTCCGCCTGCTGTTTCGGCGCGTCAAAACGGTAATCCGCCAGCAGACTCCCTTCGATGGTCGCCTGCGCCGCCGCCGTCACGTCCAGCTTTGCCACGCCCGCGCCATGCACAATCGTCGCCACTTGTTTGCCGTTGAGGGCGCGCGCCCGTTTGATGCCCGCCGCCGCCGCCCGCCGCACCCCTTCCAGGTTGAACTTGTCCCGCTGCCCCAGGCCCACGACGAGGACGCGCCGCGCCGGAATGGCCCCACGTGGGTAGAGGACGCCGACTTCGCCGGCCTTGCCCGTGAGGTCGCCGGAAGCGATCAACTCGCTAATGGCCCCCCCGAGTGCCCGATCCACCGCGCCTGTCGCGCCTGCCGGCGTCGTCACGCCCGCAAACAGGTTAACGATCAAGGTGTCCGCTGTTGCCTCTTGAATGCTGCCGTTGACGATTTGTATGTTCATGTGTTGCCTCAATGTTTCCCTTCCTGGAAGCTCCCAGCCTCCGGGAACTGGCTGTAACCGTCCGCGAAAAATGTGAAGCTATTTTCGGACGGTTACTGAGATGTTAGCCTAGCCGCGATAATCCAGCAGCGGCGTGTAAACGAGTGGTGCGTCAATGGGGGTGTGATAGCGCAGGATGGCGGCGGCGGTGGGCATGGCCGCGCGCCCGTCGCTGACGGTGATGCTGCTGTCGCTGAGTGCATCCGCATACACGCCATCGGGCAGCGGCAGCGAAACCGCTCCGCCGCCGCCGTGGATGTTGAAGATGCCCATCAGCCCGCCGGCGGGAGCTTGCCAGCAGGCGATGAGGGCGGGTTCGTCTGCCAGCAGGGTGAACTGTCCCTCGGTGACGATGGGGTCTTTTTTCAGCCGCGCCAGCCGCGTGAGGAAGGGCTGCAGCGGGTAGTCGCCCCAGATGACTTTTTCCACGTCGAACAGGGTGGGTGTATGGCGGTTTTCCGATTCCTGCCCGCCGTAGATGAGGAATGCCCCTTTGTTGAAGGCGGCGAAGGCGGTCCAGGCCTGGTTGCGGGCGCGGTCGGGGACACGGGCGGCGATGCGGGGCTGGTCGTGGTTTTCGACGCAGCGCATTTTGATGAAGTTGGCGGGGTAGATGGCGTCTTGCAGGCGCAGGGCTTGCAGGTAGTCGCGGGGGGGAAGAATGCCGGCAACAACCCCCTCCCACGCCGACCAAATATCATAATCATACGTCAAATCAAACGCGGCATAAATCTCCGCGTCCGCGTAGCCGCTCAGCCCGGCGCGCCGCCGCTCTTCCAGGAAACTGAGATGCACCGACTCCGCCAGCCAGATCACGCCCGGCTTCATTGCCGCGATCTCCTGCCGCGCCTGCCGCCAGAATGACAGCGGAACCAGCGAGGCCACATCGCAGCGAAAGCCATCCACGCCCAACGCCACCCAGCCCTTGAGCGCGTCAACCAGGTACGTATTCAGCGCCGGATCGCCATATTTGAGGTCAATCACGTCGCTCCATGCCGGCACGGTCGTCACCGGCTCGCCCCGATCATCCTGGTGGAACCAGTGGGGATGGTCTCGCACCAGCACCGAATCGGCAGCGGTGTGATTGTAGACCACATCAATCATCACTTTTAGCCCCAGGTCGTGCGCGGCTGCTACCAGGCGAGCAAAATCCGCCTTGCTGCCGTATTCTGGATTGGTTTGCGTGTAGTCAGCAACCGCATAAGGGCAGCCCAGCACCCCTTTGCGTTTGACGCGGCCAATCGGGTGGATGGGCATAAACCAGACGACGTCTACGCCCATGCGCTTGATGCGCGGCAGGTCCGCCTGCACGTCGGCGAACGTGCCATTTGCCCCATGATTGCGCACATACACTTCATAAATAACGAGTTGGCGGAAAGCCGCCCGCGTGTCGTCAGCCATACTCCTCTCTCTGCACGACCTTCCCGGAAGCTATTGAGCTTCCGGGAAGGTGTCTACCATGTTACGCCGCCATCAAAACGGGTTCTATCTGGCTCAAGGCCCAATCAATCTCTTCTTTTTGAATGATCAAGGGTGGGGCGAAGCGGATCACGTTTTCGTGCGTCTCTTTGCAGAGGATGCCACGCTCTTGCAGCGCCTCGCAGAAGCGGCGGGCTTTGGTGTTCAGCACGACGCCAATGAACAGGCCGCGCCCGCGAACTTCGGCGATGTGTGGGCTTTCGATGCGCATGAGCCGCCCTTTGAAGTAGTCGCCTAATTCCTGCGAGCGTTGCGGCATTTGCTCCTTGACCAGAACGCGAAGCGCGGCGCGGGCAATGGCTGCGCCCAGGGGGTTACCGCCGAAAGTGCTGCCGTGGTCGCCGGGGCGGAAGAGTCCCAGAACGTCTTTGTCGCTGAGGACGGCGGAGACGGGGTAGAAGCCGCCGCTGAGGGCTTTGCCGATGATGGTGACGTCGGGGCGCACGTTTTCGTGCTGGCAGGCGAAGAGGCGACCGGTGCGACCCAGGCCTGTCTGGATTTCGTCGGCCATGAAGAGGATGTTGTTGTGCCGGCATATTTCCGCTGCGCGCGCCAGGTAGCCATCAGGAGGAACAACCACGCCCCCTTCGCCCTGAATCGGTTCCACCAGGAAGGCCACCGTATTCGGCGTCATCGCCGCCGCCAGCGCATCGGCGTCGCCATAGGGAATAATCTTGAAGCCCGGCGTGAACGGACCAAAATCCTGCTTGTACTGTGGTTCGCTGGAAAAACTGATGACGGTTACGGTACGACCGGCGAAATTGCCTTCGCAAACGATAATCTCCGCCTCATTTTGCGGCACACCCTTCACCTGGTAGCCCCACTTGCGCGCCGCCTTGATAGCCGTTTCCACCGCTTCCGCGCCCGTGTTCATGGGCAGCGCCATCTCGTACCCCGCGATCTCGCACAATTCCCGCAGAAACGGCCCCATCTGGTCGTTGCGGAAGGCGCGCGAAGTCAGCGTGACGCGCTCAAGCTGGGCCACGGCGGCGGCTTTGATTTCCGGGTGGCAGTGGCCCTGGTTGACGGCGGAATAGGCGCTGAGGCAGTCCAGATATTTGTGTCCGTCAACGTCATATACCCACACACCCTCTGCTCGCTCAATTACGACATCAAGCGGATGATAGTTATGGGCGCTGTAGGTCTCGTCAAGTTCGATGAAATGTTGGCTGTTCACAGTGTTCTCCTGGGAAGGGGGGATTGAGGTATGATGTATGAGGTATGAGGTATGAGGAGGCGTTCATCCCCATACCTCATACCTCGTACCTCATACCTTTATTTTACCGTATACGCCCGTAATTTTCACTGAGGAAGGCCTGCCCGGCGTCGCTTTGCAGCCAGGCGAGGAAGGCGCGGAGTTCGCCTTGCGGCTCGGCGGGGCTGACGAAGTAGAGGGGGACGGTGAGGGGGTAGGTCTGGTCGGCGGTGGTGCTGGGGGTGGGGGGGATGCCGTTGATGGTCAACGGGCGCACTGCCTCGTTCCCCATTGCCTGCCCCATCATGCTGTAGCCAATGCCACCGGGCGCGGCGGCGACGGCCTCTTGCATGGCGGCGTCGTCCGGGGCAATGATGGCCGTGATCGCCACGCGCTGTTCGGCCATGATGCGGTCGCGGAACAGGTTGCGCGTGCCGGCATTTTCCTCGCGGCTGAATAGTTGGATAGGCAAATCCGCGCCGCCCACGCCGCCCACGCCGCCCCACGTCAACGTCCGCCCGCTGAAGATGTCCTGAACCTGGTTTAGCGTCAGGTCGCGCGCGGGGTTGGTCGGATGGACCAACAAGACCAACCCATCGACGGCGATGGGATTGAACCAATCGTGACGTGCGGCGGGGATGGTGTGAACGAGGACGGCGTCCAATGTGCCGGCATCGAGGTCGGCGTAGAGGGCGGCTTCATTTCCGGTGACAAATGCCGGCACGGCGCGGTCCGTCTCGTCGGCGTACGTGTCCCCCGTCAGGTCAATCAGGCGGGCGGCGCTGGTGGCAACACCCACGCGCAAAACGGCGGGCAGCGGGGTCGCGGTGGGGAGGGGAACAGGTGCAGGCATGTTCTGCCGGCATCCCGCCAACAAAAGCGCCGCCAACCAGAGCCAGAGCAACGCCCGGCGGCGTCTGGTCAGCGCAGCCATGCCACCAGCAGGTAAACGAGGCTGAAGGCGGCGCAGTAGGCGGCGAAGCCGTACAGACTGCGCTGCCGCAGCCAGCGCAGCAGCAGGTGAATGCAGGCGTAACCGACGATGGCGGCGGTGGCGAACGTGAGCAGGAGGAGGGGAATCTGGTTGCCGAGGTCGGGCGCGTGTCGCAGGTCTAGCAGCGCCAGCAGCCCGGCCCCGGCGATCGCAGGCGTGCCCAACAGGAAGCTGTAGCGCGCCGCCGTGGCCCGATCCAGCCCCCGCGCCAGACCGGCGGTGATGGTGCTGCCGCTGCGTGAGATGCCGGGCAAAATGGCGAACATCTGCGCCAGACCGATGATGATGGCGTCCAACCAGCCCATTTCCGCCAAACCTTTGCGCCCGGAGAATGCGCGTTCGCCGAGCACGAGCAGGACCGCCGTCACCATAAGGAAGACGGCGGCGTAGGTGGGCTGGCCGAAGATGGCGTCGAAAAAGCTTTCCAGGGTGATGCCGGCAATCGCCGCGGGCAGCGAGCCGACGAGGATGAACCAGCCCAGCCGCGCTTCCAGCGTTCCCATGGGCCGGCGCTGCCACAGGGCGCGCAAAAAGCCGAGGATGATGTGCCAGATGTCCTGGCGGAAGTAGATGAGGACGGCCAGGAGCGTGCCGGCATGAGCGATGGAAATGAGCGTCAGATTCGGCTCCGGCAGGCGGAAAAGCGCGGGAACCAGCAGCAAATGTCCCGAACTGGACACCGGCAAAAACTCCGTCGCGCCCTGTACAAACCCCAACAAAATTGCTTCTAACCAGTTCATAGGAATCCTGTCCTGAAAACAGACGACAACCCACGTAACCACAAACCTTCCCGGAAGCTAAACGTTACGCATTGAAACAGCTTCCGGGAAGATAGGGTGATTACCAACCCACAGTTATTTCCCGGACTCTGGCGTTTTTGGCGTGGAGGCTTCAGCCGGTCCACATATGGGGGTTGACCCGGCTAAAGCCTCGACTCCGATCACCATATGTGGAATTCGCCAAACGCCAGTTATTTCGTGAAATTCGTGGCAAAAAACGTGCAATCAGTTCGCCGATAACGCCTTAAGAAACCGGGTCTTGCGGTGTTGGATACGCGGAGAGGAAATCGGCGGCAAAGCGCGCGGATTCTCCCGCCATGATGGCCTGCCGCAAGTCGCGCATCAGGTTGAGCAGGAAGTGGACGTTGTGCGTGGTGAGCAGGATGTGGCCCAGGATTTCGTTCGCCTGCACAAGATGGCGCAGATAAGCGCGGCTAAAGTGGGCGCAGGCGTAGCAGCCGCAGCCTTCCAGCAGCGGCGCGGGGTCCTGGCGGTACTGCGCGTTGCGCAGGTTGATGCGCCCGCCAGGGACGAACGCGGCTCCGTTGCGGGCGATGCGCGTGGGCAGCACGCAGTCGAAGATGTCCACGCCGCGAATGACGCCGTTGACCAGGTCTTCCGGCGCGCCCACACCCATGAGGTAGCGCGGTTTGTCGGTGGGCAGCAGCGGGTGTAGTCCGTCCAGCACCCGGTACATTTCCGCTTTTGTCTCGCCTACGGCCAGCCCGCCGATGGCGTAGCCGGGCAAGTCTAGCGCGGTGATGGCGGCGGCGCTGGCGGCGCGCAAATCGGCGAAGATGCCGCCCTGGACGATGCCGAAAAGTGCCTGGTCGTCCCGTTTTTTGGCGGCCCGGCAGCGTTCGGCCCAGGCGTGGGTGCGACGGAGGGCGGCTTCCACGGCGGCGCGGTCGGTGGGCGGGGGGCATTCGTCGAAGGCCATGATGATGTCCGCGCCCAGGTTTTCCTGGATGGCGATGCTTTTTTCGGGGGTGAAGCGGTGGCGGGAGCCGTCCAGGTGGGATTTGAAGGTGACGCCGTCGTCGTCAATGGTGCGGGTGTCGCTGAGGCTGAAGACCTGGAAGCCGCCGCTGTCGGTGAGGATGGGGCCGTCCCAGTTCATGAAGCGGTGTAGGCCGCCCATGCCGGCAATTAGCTCGTCGCCAGGACGCAGATAGAGGTGGTAGGTGTTGCTGAGAATGAGGGTGGCACCGAGTTCGCGCAGGTCGCGGGGACGCAGGGCTTTGACGGTGGCCTGTGTGCCCACGGGGGCGAAGACGGGGGTGGGGATGGGGCCGTGGGGGGTGTGGAAAATGCCGGCACGTGCGTTTGTGCCGGCATCTTTCGCCAGAATCTCAAATTCAAACATAAGCCGGTCTAATTTTCCTTGAGCGCCGCAATGCGCCGCTGCAAATAGGGCGAAAAATAGCCCGCGTAACGCGCCTGCAACTCTGGCCGTTGCCAATCCGTGCCCCGCACCACGCCGCGGCAACCCGCCTGCCCGCAGGCGCACACAAACTCATCATACGGGCTGCCATCGCTCATCGCATAGTCGAAACAAATCTCTTCATTCGCCTCAATGTTCCGCATCGCCACCACCGCGATTTGCCCCCGCAGCCCCGCGTTTGGCTCGCAGCTATGGTTGATGTAGTCCCCTGCGTCTGGCTCGTCATTGGCGAATCCGACCAGATACAAATCTTCCTCAACCTGGACGCTGTGCGCCTGCTGCCGTGGCGACAACGTGCGCAATTCCTCCACGCCTACCACACGCCCGCCCCAAACCAGCAGCAGTTCGCCCGCCGCCACATGCTCCCGCGCAAACAGGCCGAAAACCCCCTTTTCCGGGTTAGGGCGCGCTTCCAGCTTCGCCGATATGAAGTTCGTTGTCATTCGCCGTATCCTCTGTTGACTTAGCCTGCGTCGCAAGCCGTTGCTCACATCTGCCCGCAATCGCGGCGCAGGCGGCATAGTCTATCTCAGGTGCGGCATACTTTCAAAGCACCCGCGCCGCGCCGCAACTACATTCCCTTTCCACATCTGCTTCACAACCTCTTCATATCTCTCCGTTATTCTATAAGCATCATAACCACCAAGCCTCAGAGGTCCATGTACCGGCAAACCTTCCCCGAAGCTGGATTCCTGACCCAAAGCGTCTCATAACAGTTTCCAGGAAGTTGTGGACAGATACGAGGCATCAAACAAAAACAACAGCGCGCTCCACCCAAAGCAAGCGCGCTACCAACTCCCGACCACACAAGGAGAAATCTCATGAAGAAGTTCCTCTTAACCGCAATCATCGTCTTTTCCGTGGCTCTCACGGCGACCTCCCTGACTATGGCGGATGATACGCCTACGGCCCAGGGCACGTTCCAGAATGGCTTCGTGGATGCAAATGGCGATGGTGTCTGCGATATGACGGGTGTTTCTCGCGGCCTGAAGGCCAGACTCGCCTACCAGGAAGCGGGAACCTTCGGCCCGAATTTTGTGGATGAAGATGGCGATGGCGTCTGCGACAATTGCGATGGCACGCCCAATCTGTACCGTTACCAAAATCAAAATAGCATGATGGCTGGCCCTGGCCCGAATTTTGTGGATGAAGATGGCGACGGCATCTGCGACAATTGCGATGGCACGCCCAATCTGTACCGTTATCAGAATCAAAACAGCACGATGACGGGACCTGGCCCCAACTTCGTGGATGAAGATGGCGACGGCATCTGCGACAACTGCGCCCTGCACCAGTATGACCACGATTTTGAGTATCAGTCTCCTGGCCCGCACGGTGGGCGGATGAACGGGAATGGGCAGGGAGGAAATGCCGGCAATCGGTAATCCCCACCTCCTCTCTCCCCAATAATTCCCCTGAAGAGGGAGCGGTTACAACCCGCTCCCTTTTCATGCCTATGTGGTTTCATCCATTAGCTTCTTCACCCCAACCCACCTATAATCGCCGGCAACCAACCACCAACTATCAACCACCAACCTCCCCTCATGACCAAACTCATTCTTGTCGTTGACGACGAACCAAAACTGACCAACCTCGTGCGCGGCTACCTGGAACAAGAAGGGTACCAGGTGATTACGGCGCACGATGGTCGCGCCGCCCTCTTTGCCGCCCGCGACCACCAACCCGACCTGATTGTGCTCGACTTGATGATGCCGGAGATGGATGGCTGGTCCTTTTTGCGGCAGCACCGCCAGGAACGCAACACGCCCATCATCATGCTCACCGCGCGCGTGGACGACGTGGACAAAATCATGGGGCTGGAAATGGGCGCGGACGATTACCTGACCAAGCCGTTTAGCCCGCGCGAGTTGGTTGCCCGGGTGCGCGCCGTGCTGCGACGCGCCCAACCGGCGGCAGAGCCGGAGTCGCCCCTACTGCGCGCCGGCGATCTGCTGCTGGACCCCACCGCCTACGAAGTGACGCTGGCGGGCGAACCCGTGACGCTCACACGCATGGAGTTCGACCTGCTGCACGCCCTCATGAGCCACCCCGGACGCGCCTTCAGCCGCCTGGAGTTGCTGGAACGGACGCAGGGCTTCGCCTACGATGGCTACGAGCGCACTATTGACGTGCACATCAAGAACCTGCGCAAGAAAATTGAGCCAGAATCCGGCAGCCCGCGCTACATCCTCACCGTTTTTGGCGTCGGCTACCGTTTCGCGCGGGACGAAGCAGGAGCATAACGCCGTGTTCAATCGCCTGTGGATCAAGTTGACGGCGGCCATCTTGCTGGTCGTGATCGTTGGCGTTTCCGTGGTGGCCCTGCTCTCCAATCGCGTCACCACGACCGGGTTCCAGCAGTTTGTAAACGAGTCCCAGTTTGACGATCTGGCGCAGCGCCTCGCCGGCTACTATCGTCAACAGGGAAACTGGTCCGGCGTGGAATTCTTGTTGGTGGCGGAGCGTAGTGGTGGGGGCGTCGCCTATCGCTTGTTGGATGCGTCCGGGCAGGTGGTGGCTTCCGCCGGAGCCGGGCGCGGACGGGCGATGAGCGGCATGACGCAGGTGGCTATGCTGCCCATCGGGGTGGATGGTCGGGTTGTGGGGACGCTGTTTGTGCTGGATGCCGGCAATGCCGGCACAGGCCAAAGCAACATGAACCAACTAAACCTGCACGCCACCGCCTTTCTGCAATCCGTGAACCGGGCGTTGCTGTGGGGCGGGCTGGCGGCGGTCGGATTGGCGCTGCTGTTGGGCGTCTGGCTGTCGCAGCGATTGACGCGCCCCCTACGGCAGTTGACGCAGGCCACGCACCGCCTGGCCGCGGGCGACCTGAGCCAATCGGTGGGCGTGGACAGTGCGGACGAGATCGGGGAACTGGCATCCAGCTTCAACCGGATGGCCCAATCGCTGGCGGCGGCGGACCGGCAGCGGCAGCAGATGTTGGCGGACGTGGCCCACGAACTGCGCACGCCGCTGAGCGTGATGCGCGGCCACCTGGAGGGGATGCTGGACGGCGTTTTCGCGCCCACCCCGGAGAATCTGACTCTGGTACACGAGGAGACGATCCGGCTGGGGCGGCTGGTGGACGAATTGCGCACGCTCTCGCTGGCGGAGGCGGGGCAACTTCCCCTGGAGAAGACGCCGCTGGACGTGGCGCTGTTGCTGCAACAGGCGTATGCCGCCTTCGTGCCGCTGGCGGAGGCGGAAGGCGTGCAATTGTCGCTGGACCTGCCGGCCGCGAGCGTGCCGCCCGTGCTGGCGGACCGGGCGCGGATGCAGCAGGTGTTGGGCAATCTGCTGGCAAATGCGCTGCGCTTTGCGCCGCGAGGCAGCAGCGGCGCGCCGCAGGTGACGCTGGGGGCAATGGTGGGCGCGGAAGGCGCGCGCGTGTTTGTGCGCGACAATGGGCCGGGTCTGACGGAAGAGGCGCAGGCGCGCGTCTTTGACCGCTTCTGGCGCGCCGATTCCGCCCGCAGCCGCGCGATGGGGGGCAACGGCGGCAATGGGGCCGGCTCCGGCCTCGGCCTCAGCATCTGCCGCGGCATCATCCACGCGCACGGGGGGCGCATCTGGGTGGCGAGCCAGCCCGGCGCGGGCACGACCTTCTGGTTTATGCTGCCACTTGTCGCGGCAAATGGGGAACCGGTGTCTTAAGCAGGCGGGTGGGACGATTGACGGTCCTGTCAACCGTCTTTTGTCGTCTGCAGGACGTAGCGAAGCTGGCGCAACTGCCAGACGATGCCGACGCCTGAGCCGAGGGTGGCAACGGCGGCGGTGATGAGGATGGTGAGGTTGCTGCTGCCGAGGTATTCACCGATGCCTTTGCCGAGGGCCATGCCGATGGCCCAGGCGATGGCGTTGATGATGATCCAGCGGCTCGCTTTTTCCACTTGCTGGTAGAGGACGAACCATTGCCCGCCGCCGAGGAAGAGGCCAAATATGGCTCCGTGCAGCAGTCCTTCGCGGAATTTGCCGGCAATTCCGCTCCCCACCGCGAATATCCCCGCCATGTTTGGTGCCCAGAAAAACGTCCACACCAGAAACGTGGCCACAATCCACCCCGTCGTCGCCGACAGGTAGCGCCCCAGCAGCCGCGCCTGCGCCAGCCCGGAGAAAAACCCCAAAATTCCCCCAAAGATTGCACCAAAAATCAGCGCGGGCGCGCGGTTCATCAGCGTCCCCACTCCCAGAAACATGAGGCCCATCCCCGCGCCCAATCCCACGAGCGTGTAAACGACCCACAGCAAGCCAAACCACCATTGAACCCGTTCACGCCGGGCGCCGATTTGAATCATCTTGTCTTGATACCTCGTATGGCGAGTTTCTAACTCGCCTCCTTACGTAGTCCGATTTTGCAGATCGGATGCCGCTATCCCGGGGTCCCATTTGGAAAATGGGACAACCCTCCGTCAACCTGGGGTCCCATTTGGAAAATGGGACAACCTTTTTAAGTAAACCCATCTCTGCGTCAAGGCCAGGTGGGTGGGGCGTCGGCATTGGTGGTGATCAGGTAGGGGTAGCCCAGACGCAGGGTGAAGTTATTGTTCAGGGAGTCGTTTATGGTGCGGGTGTACCAGCTTTGCGTTGCGGCGTACCAGGTCGCTACCCGCGTCACACCGCCGATGTTCGCCGCCAGATCGTCCGCCGTGAGCGTGAACGCGCCCACCTGGTCCAGGGGGATCGTGATCATTTGCCGGCGATTGGGCAGGAGCGTGTAGGCGATGTCGCCCGACTGTGGCAGCGCGCCGACCCAGGTGACGATGGTGGGGGCGTTGCTATCGGCCCCGATGAGGAGGGCGTCGCCGGGATTGACGGCGAAGTTGGGCACGCCCGTAGGCGAGCCGACGACGCGGATGCGCCACGCCTGGCTGACGGGGTTCCATTTGCCCACTTCGCGGATGCTTTGGTTGAGTGGGTCGATGGCGGCGGCCAGGTCGTCGGCGGTGGCGGGGAGGTTGTCGCCGGTGAGGGGGAGGCCGATGGTGGTGTAGGCGAGGGTGTCGCCGCTGCCGGCACGCAGGGCGTAATCAAATTCTCCCACCGTGACGGATGGCGCGCCGGGAATGCCGGCACAATTCACCCCCCGCACAAGAAAAGTGTAATTGACTTGGGGGTCGCCGATGCCCGTGCCATTGGGAATGGGGAAGTATGGGTCCGTGGTCGTGCCCAGGAGGGTTGTGCCGGCATTTTCCGCGGCAAAGTACGGCGTGTTCGGGGCGCTGCGCCACACCTCATAGCTCTGTGCCAGCGGCGTGGTCGCCCACGTCAGCAGCAGCGCATCGCCAAAACGCAGCGGCGTTACCGATGGCGCCATCGTGAGCGCGGTGGTGCAAAAAGGAGCCGTGGCCGTCTCGTCGCCGGGGTTGATTTCCAGACCGGGGCTGGCAGCGGTTGCCGCGTTCGCCAACGGTTCGGTGTTGGTGGCGGTAAGCTGCGCCGTCAGGGTGATGGCCAGGGATTGGCCACGCGCCAGGCCATTAACCGGGTGGAAGGCGAGTTCGCCGCCGGCCTGGTTGAGGTTGACGGGGGCGGAGGATTGGTAGGCGAGGAGGGTGAGTTGTGCCGGCATCACATCCGTGATCACAGCCGGCGCCGGATACAGTCCCTCGTTGTGTAGCGACAGCAAAAACGTCACCGCTTCCCCCACGTCCACCGCCGCTGTCAGCGTACTCTTCTCCAGGCTGAGATCAGGCCGCATCAACGGCATCGCCGGGTCGCCTTGCAGCGTAAACGTATACAACTCCGACTCATCATAATCCCCGGCGGCGAACAGCGTCTTGGAATATAGAATCGCATCCCCAATCGCCGTCTCCCCGTGTGCGAACAACCCCTCATACAAGCCCTCATGCAAAGCCGTGTGTTCATAGCTGAAGCCCAGCCCCGTGGAGGACCAATGCGCGGCGGAGCCGGCCCCGTCCCGTTTGAGGAAGGTCTCGCTGAGGGCGGGCAAGCCGGGGTAGATGAAGGAGCCATCCAGACAGTCGGCGCTGAGGATGACCACGGGACGCCCGGCGTTCGCCCACAGGTTGACGTCGGCGGTGTCCACCGCGCGCGCCGCCCACTCGTCAATCCCCCCGTGACCGCGATAGTTGATGATGAGCGTGCCCGTGATATTCGCGTGGTCGAAAATCGCGTCACGCAATTTGTCTCGCTCGCCGCCGGTGTTGGCCGCCATGCACACATGCGCTTGCGGGAAAGCATCCGGCAGTAAGGCCCCCGTCATCCCATTTTCCGCGCAGAAATCGCCGCCCGAATCCGTGTTATCCGCGCCGAAGAAGATGTTTTCCATCCAGGTGTCCGGCTGTCGCTGGTTGTCGTCATATTGCAGAATTTTATCAACCACGGCCTGCGCTTCGGCGGTGGTGGTGGCCGGCAAGCGGCCAATCGCCACGTCGGGGACCAGGTCATTCCCGGTGAGAAAGGCCATGGACGTGTCGGAAGCGATTTGCCCCTGGAAGCGGTCCACGAAGATCAGGTCCGTGGGCACGAAGTCGGTCTGGGGGGCCGTGGCGCTGCTGTTGCTCTCCAACTGGCGTGGATTGGCCGTGGCGTCGCCCAGCAGTAGGACGTAGTGGGCGGGGGTGGGCCAGGTGAGGGCGTGCGCCAGGTAGTTGCGAATGCCCGACGGCAGTGGCAGACCAAACGCATACTGGTTCAACACGTCCCGCACATCCACGACGTGCGTGCGGTAGCCGCCATACAGCGGGTCGGCGCGGTGGGCAGCTAACTGCACCGCCTGCGTGAGGAAATCGGCATGGCTGATGGCCAGCCATGCCGCGCCGCCGGGTGGATCCAGGTCAGGTGGCACGTACTGGCTGATGGCGAGGGGGGCGCGGATGTTGGCGCCGGTGGTGGCGATGAAGGTGGCGGCGGGGGGGTGGCTGCTGCCGATGCGGTAGGTGTAGGGGCCGCTGCCGCTGATGTCATCGGCGGTGAGGGGGATGATGACGGGTTGCAGGGGATTGGTGATGTTCCAGACGAGGATGTTGCCGGCATTTCCCTCACCATACCCTCCCACGCGAAACTCCCAACTGCCGCCTACTTCGTCGCTAAAAAGCAATTGGTCCCCACTGGCCTGATACTGGCGCTGATAATCAACCGTGACGCGGTTGGGATAGATGTAGTCCACGCCGCTGCCGGAGCCGGTAATGCCGGCAATCACCATGCTGGCGTGGTTGAGGCCATCGAGCAGGTCCGCCTGCGGCACAAGCCCGCTGATGTTCACATTCTTCAGCCCATACCACGATTCGCTGCCAATGATCTGGTTGTTCTCGTTAAATTTCAGGTTAATCAGGTGTGGGTAGCCGATGTTGTTGATGTACGGGTTGTCCCGTGACTGCACTTCCAGGGTGATGGTGGCAGAGGGACTGCTGGCGGCGGGGAAGGGCAGGGTGATGGGGTAGGTGGTTGTGACCTCGGTTTGCGTGCTTTTGCTGACGCGCTCAATGAACCAGGCGTCTGGCTCGTTGGGGAACTGGGGCCACTGGTTGGTCCAGGTGGGGAAGTAGTAGAACTCTTTTTCGTAGGTGATGCTGGCGCGCCAGCTTTCATCTACGGGGTAGCCGCCGGGATTGTCGCCGGTGGTGATGGCGGTGGGTGTGCCGTCGGCCCAAAGCCAGTAGACGTTGTTGGTGATGTATTGCCGCTCCAGGCGGGAACCGTGGAAGGCTTGCCCAAAGAAGCGGATTTTTTCGCCCGGCTCGAAGTGGGTGTCGCCGTCGCCGATGAATTGGTAGGCGACGTTGTCCCCGCGGTAGATGAGTTGGAGGGTGAGAGGGTTGATGGTGTTGACGGACATGCCGGCATCCGCCAACGCCGCATAATCCACCTCATAAATGCCATCCGCGTCCACCTCAATCCGGTACGTATCCTGACCCACCGGCAGCATTACGCCCGTCAGTGGCGGCGGATCCGCCGGCGCGGTCAACGGCAGCAGCGGCCCCCCATCCACGCGCCGCGCCGCCAGCCCTGCTTGCAGCGTCGCGTCATCAGCCTCCCCCGCGAAGGGCGTCAGCGTCTCCCCCGTCACCTTTGTGGCAGGCGCTTTCGCCGCCACGAACGGCGGCCACAATGCCAGTGCGCCCAACAGCAATCCCAACCACATTCCCCCCACGACAAAAAAGCCTCGAAATCGCGTCATGTCCATCTTCCTGAAAAGACAAGTCGTTGTCGTTCGCGCTGTTATGCAAGAGAAGAAGTCCCTCCGAGGAACATCGTCCCTAAGCTGCCAGGGTGTTTCTGGATAATTACGAACCGCGTTAGTCGCTTTGACGGGTAGGTGCTCGCCTCTACCTGATAACCAATTTCCCAGCGGCACTATTGCACCTTCAACCATCTGTCCGTTAAAATAACCTGGTTCCATGTTAGGTCACACCAAAGCAAGAGGCAAGAATTCAATTCAAGCGTTACCATTTTGTCATCATTTATGTAAATTCTCAATATTTCGGGGGAACCGCGGCCTGAGCTTGTCCATTGCCGTTGGTTTCGACAGGCTCAACCAACTTCGCCCCACTTTATTGAGAAGGTACTCATTTATGTAAAAATGCCCATGATTGCTCCCGAAGAATACAAGCAGGAAATTCAGAACATCCAGAAGAAGAGTCAGTTGCCGCCTATATCGTCCAACTTTGAAATACTGCAACATGTAAGCAAAATGGGCGATTTGCAGTTGGACCTGCGCAAGATGGCGCGGCGGATTAAGGAAGACGCCGCCGCCGCCATCCACACCCATGAGGAGACCAGTAAAAATGCTGGGGGCGGTTCGCTGCTCTCGGCTATTTTTGGCGGACGGCAACAAAACGACGCGCAAAAGCAGGCGCAACAGCGGCACAAGCAGTTGATGGCTGCCTACAAGGATGCGCTGAATACGGCGGGGGAGTTGTGTGATCAACTCGATGTGCGTAAGGCGGAGTTGCTGGCTTATCTTGATTCGGCGCTGGCGCGGTCGGAGACAATGCCGGCAAGCATGGCCGTGGCGGAGCCGGCCACGCCCGTGTATGAAACGGAACGCCGGCGTGTTGAGTATTATGCGTACATCAAGTCCCCGGAATGGCGAAAAAAGGCGGAGGATGCAAAGGCGCGTGCCGGCAATCGCTGTCAGCTATGCAACCGTTCCCGCGCCAAAGTCCAACTCGAAGCCCACCACCGCACCTACGAGCGTCTGGGCGACGAACGCCCGGAGGACATCACCGTCCTCTGCCGCGAATGTCACGAACTGTACGAAAGCAACCGCGCCAAACCCCCCATTCCCGAACCGCCCCAGGGTCATTGTCTACGCTGCGGCACGGACATCCCCCACAATCCCCAGGCGCCCTACTGCCCCTCCTGCTACCGCGTCTGGAAGCGATACGAAAACCACACCTTCGCCGAAAAATTCTGCCATAGCTGTGGCACATCCCACCAGACCAGCATGGCCCGCCCCCTCTGTCGTGCCTGTTACTTCGTAGAGAAAAACGGCCAGGACCCCGCCAAATCCTGAATCGCTTCCGGGAAGGTTTGATGGATTACAACCACCTTCCCGGAAGCTGTTTTGATGTTTTGATGTCGGGTTTGAATGTTGTAAGCTTCCGGGAAGGTTTGTGTGTTGAAGCAGCAACATGCTCTGCCAGGAACACCCAAAATACTTCCACTTCTTG
>JACKBL010000014.1 GCA_020634515.1 Ardenticatenales bacterium
GGGTTTGTGGGTTTGCGGGTTTGTGAGTTTGCGAGTGTGCGGGTTTGCGGGTTTGCGAGTGTGCGAGTGTGCGGGTTTGCGAGTCCGCGAGTTTGCGGGGCTGCGAGTTAACTCGCCACTCGCCACCTGCCACTCGCCACTCTTATTCTTATGGAATTCCCCCAAAATAGCAAGCGCCAAATGTCACGACTTCCTGTGGCAGACAGTTGCACACAAAGATTACAAAAATCTGGCAGATTTTTGTAATCTGGTGTCTAAAGCGCGCGCTTTCAAGCTAACCAGTCCTCAAGCTGTAGGTTGGGTATACGGCGGAAATGTTTCTCATTATGCGTGACCAGTGGCAAGTTATGGCGCAGCGCAATGGCAGCAATCTGTAGATCGGCCAGATGCAACGGCGCGCCCGCTTTTTCCAACGTTGCTTTCAACCAGCCGCAGCGTCGGGCAGCTTGTTCATCGAACGGGAGTACACGGAAAGCTGCCAGGAGAACGTCAACCTGGGCCAGATGTTTGGCTGTTTGTGAGGACTTATGCGCTCCATGAATCAGTTCCGCTACGTTAATGCTTGTGACGGCCAGTTCATCGCTGGGCAACACCCAGTCTCGTAGATCCAATTGACCACGCAAAATGGCAATGCAGTGGTCGCTATCCAGAATTTTCAAAGTACACCTCACGTCCGTTCATCTCTTGCCGCTCATGTGCAATATCTTCTGCCAGACGCGCAAGTTCAACTTCATCACGCCATAATCCAAAAGCAGCCATGGCGGCGTGGAGTTTCCGGTCCTCAATTTCCATCAATAGCGCCTCATCTTGCCCCAACGTCAGAGCAAGATGACGCGCCATTTGCGCCGCCTGCTCCAGCCGCGACAATTCTTCATGACCTAATAAGACCGCAACCGCGCGCTCCCGTCGTTGGATAAGAAACCGCTCCCCGGATGCTGCACGCGAGAGCAGCTCCGAAAAACGACTTTTTGCTTCGACAACATTGATCGTTTGCATCCCTGAACTCCTGTCTGTCCTTACAAACCTTATGGTCATTATGACCTGTCACAAGAAATTGTAAGATGGATATCCTTTTTGTCAATAGGTTGGTTGCCACATCCTCAGCAACCATTGAATCAGGCGGGCAAATGCTCTACAATGTTTGCTATGACCCGCCACAAATGTCCCCACCTCCCGTCCCCCTGGCTTGTTTTCCTGAGCCGCTTATGCCAACGGAGGTATACTCCGAAAGGGAATAAACTGACATTCTTGCCAGAGAGACGCATGTCAGATTATGACCTGAGCCAGTATAGATGCCATCCTTGGTTGGGTTTGCAAAGATCGTCTTATTTGTGTTGAGCTTTAGCCCTCTACTTTCCGCTAAATTTATTGACATAAACAATTGATCGAATCAAGCCCGTGTCGTTTGGATGCGAACATCCACAACAAAGAACCTTAAAAACGTGACGAAAACAGCTTGTTTTCAGGTTGAGATAGTCGCAACAGCCTGCTTTGACCGCCGGTGAGCCATAATCCCCTTGGGTAAGTGATCGGTCACCGAGGCTTTTTGGCGAAGTTCCGTGGGCAAGGGATAACTTTGCGGAAAAGGAAGACCCGCCAAGGTGCGACGAAAGCGACCTGGGGTGGGTTCAGGCTTGCGGTCCCAAAAGCCAGTAGGCATAGTCGGGTGAAGAGCCGCCAACCCCGTGAGGATGGAACCAGCCAAAATGACCAGTTCGGGCAAGCGATGGCGGGTCTCTGCCGCAAAAACAAACTGGCGATGTGCCCCGACCATTTGTTTACCAGCCAGAGGTAACTGTTCCACTGGCCAACGGTCTGTATAAAGGGTGTGAGCCGTTTGAGCTTTCATTTTGACGTTGGTAGCCACAAGCAAGGGCGTATCGTAGCGAGGGTCGTTGATGGCATAAACATCAAAGAGGTCAGCGTTAGGGTCAGGTGCGATATCAGGGCGTACCAGGTCATACCATGCCTGAACCGTAATCGTCGCGCCACTCTCTATTGCCCAGCTAAACGTGGCGTCCGGTTTAGAAGCAGCAATTTCCTTCCCCTTGTGCTTACGGGTCAAAGGCCGAACGAGGTCTCCTTTTGTGGGTGGCTTGCCTTTTTTGCCTGTTGTGTCTCGCAGATAGTTGCGCCGGGCGGTGAAGTTCTTGGACAATCGTAGGAGAAAGCGGGCCACTTTAGCTTCATGACAGCCTTTGATTTTGAAGCCCGCATCGACCAGCATGATCTCTGACGTATTCAGGGTACGGCTCACCTGGTTGAGTAGCTCTTTTTTGAGCGCGGCTTCGCTGGGGTCTTTGGGGTCAACCCGTAGAATAGCGCAAGGTAGGGCAATCCGCTTACCCGCCACCTCGCCAATCCGCGTGACCAGTCCGAGAATGACGGCGGGCAAGGCTTTCTCGGCGATGCTGTGGTAATACTTGGATTGTAACCCTTGCAGTTTGGGTCGCCAGAAAGGAGTCGTATCAACGGCCACCACCCCATACCCTTCATAACAACGTGGTTGCCATCGTTGCTGCTCCTCCATATATTGGTTCCAGGCAACCATGAGTTCGCTAATTTGCCACATGCCGCTATGAAAGGCTTTCCAGGCTCGACGAACGGCCTGTTCACCAATGCCCGTTGATTGCAGAGCGGGGAAAACTGCTCCTCTATGGGGCAAGAGCGAACCGTTAATCAACATCCAGAGAAAATGAAGCATGGCTAAATTTGTGCCCACATATAAGCCAGATACAATTGATGTGAGGGCCAACATAGTTGGTTCGACGACTGGTGGCATGTTTTGGGTCTCCTTTGTGATGAAAGGTCTTTCCCATAAACATGCCACCATTTCTCTTTTTTGTCACGTACCAGTTAGCGGAAAGTAGAGATTAAGATGCAAATGACAATTGATGTTCCCAGCGAATTGGCTGAACTGTTGAAAATACTGCAAAATCGGTTGCCAGAATTATTAGAACGGGCCGCACGTGACCTTTTGCGGGAACAGGAAAGTGGCACGACTGTAGATGAAACCATGATTCTGGAGCTGCTGGTTTCAACGCCCAAGCCAGAGGCGTTACTTGCCTTGCATCCCTCCCCGGCGCTGCAAGCGCGCGCCGGCGAGCTACTGGCTGCCAGTAAGGAGGGTACCCTATCACGTCGCGGCGAAGCAGAATTGGAACGCATCTTGCTGTTGGTGCGCATGGCTAAGGCAAACGCTTATAAACAACTGGGAGAGGCTGCGTGACGGATTGGATTCCGTTGGACCTTCGCCGTCTTGTCAGAGAGCGGGCTGCCGAACGGTGCGAATATTGTCTTTTCCCCCAGGCGGCAGCCTGGTTATCCTTTGAAGTGGAACACATCATTGCGCGCAAACATCGAGGCCAAACAGTTGCCGGCAACACGGCTCTCGCCTATCCTGACTGCAATCGTTTTAAGGGCACAGATTTAGGCTCGATTGACCCAGAGACCGGGCAACTGACGCCCTTCTCCCCTCCCCTGAGCCGCCCACGCAGGTGGAGATAGATGCCTCCTCATGGCGACGGATGGCGTTATTGGCGAGGCTGGGCGCGCGGGCGTCACGCTGATTCTCAACAATTCACGCAGCCAGAAGGTGTTCCGCACTGAATGGGATGGGCTTTCAGGATAGGGTGCGCTCAGTCCTAAAGGAGGAGGTATGGCAATGCGAGTGACAAAAGATGCGATGGTGGCGTTAGGCTACGGCAAATACTTCCGCGCCGATCACATTGTCGGATTAGTGCCCATCGAAGAGGGACGCGGGCCGGGGCAGCGCACCTACGTGTATGTAGAAGGGCACGGTGCGCCAGTTGTCGCTTCCCGTTCCGAGTCCGCCATCCTGCGCGACATGGTGGAAACGCCGCGCGAGATCACCCGCGCGCGGGAGCAGCACCACCTGTTGGCGGACATCTTGGACAGCGTCAAAAATCTGGACCCGACGCTGCGGTCGATCATCAGAAGCCAGGGCCAATGGGACCTGACGCGGTTGGAAGAGCAAATTATGGACCTGTTGGAAGAGGTGGAAAGCTAGGCCCCCGTGTTTGCCGACCTACCCCCGTTGGATTTACTGGCGCGGCAGTCTGATTGGTTGGCGCCGGCGCGGGCGCGGCTGTTGCGACGGCTGGGCGTGGCTCACCGGCGGCGCGTATTGGACCTGGGCGCGGGCTATGGCGTGGTCACGGCGGAACTGGCGCGGCGCAGTGATGGCCTGGTTGTCGCCCTGGACCGCCGGGAGATGGCCCTGCGCGCCGCCGCCCCGATAGCGGGCGCGGCGCGGGTGGCCGGGGATGGGGGGCGGCTGCCTTTTGCGGCGGGCGCGTTTGACCTTGTTTTTTCGCAGTTGGTTTGGCTGTGGCTGCCTCTGGCGGAGGCTTTGCCGGAGGTCTGGCGCGTGCTGGCTCCGGGCGGCGCGTTGGTGGCGCTGGAACCGGATTACGGGGGGCTGATTGAGCATCCGCCTGCCGTGGCGGTGGGGGAGGTGTGGCGGGCGGCGCTGGCGCGTGCGGGGGGGGATGCGTTGGTGGGGCGGAAAATGCCGGCATTATTAGCCGCGCAAGGGTTTATAGTCCAGGTTGACCTCTTTCCCACCCTGTCACCGCCCGCCGCGGCCCGTTTTGATCTGCTGCGCGGTCTTCCCCTGACGTCCCTGGAGCGGCAAGTCGTGGATAAAGCCGATACCGCCAGTGTCCACCTGCGCGGCGTTTGGGAACAAGTCGTGCATTTACCCTTCTTTCTCATCACCGCCGTGCGCCCCTGAACACCAAGATTGGCTCGTTCTTGGCGAACGACCCGATCTAATCCTTCAAACTGGCGCCGCACATCGCGTATGATTTCAGCGCCAGTCCTAAACGGAAAAGGCATGGAGATTGCCTCCATGCCTTTTCCTGGCAGTGATACGGGCGCTCAGGGCGCATCCAAAAACAAAGTGCAAACGAACTGGCGATGCAATTCGTATCTTATTTCAGCGCTACTCCTTATCGGGGCCAGGGGCCGAGGATAACCGTGTCCACCGCGTGAATCACACCATTGGAGGCGTCCACGTTGGCGATAATTACTTTGGCGTCATCGTTGACGTAGATGCTGCCATCGTAGAACTTCAGACCCGCCTTCTGCCCATTCGCCATCGTCACGTCGCCCAACAGGGTCAGGGCTTTGTCCGCGTTCACTTCTCCCGCAATGACGTGGTACAGCAGAATGTCCGTCAACTCCGCTTCGCTGAAAGTAGTCGCAATGTTGTCCGCATTCAGGCCCAGCTTGGCGAAGGCATCGTCCGTGGGGGCGAAGACGGTCCACTGCCCGCTGGAGAGGGTATCAACCAGGCCGGCGGCTTTGACCGCGGCCACCAGGGTGGTGAAGCGCCCATCGTTCACGGCGATGTCCACAATCGTGCTGCCTGTTGCCGTGGTTGTAGAACTCGTGGTGGCAGCGGCAGCCGTGTCCGCGCTGCGCGGCCAGGGGCCGAGAATAACGGTGTCCACGGCGTGGATCACGCCGTTAGCAGCCGTGACGTCCGGGATGATTACTTTGGCGTCATCATTGATGTAAATGTTCCCATTGAAGACCTTCAGGCCCGCTTTTTCCCCATTCGCCATGATGATGTCGCCCACGGCAGCCTGGGCTTTGCTGGAGCTGACTTCGCCCGACAGGACATGATACAGCAGGATATTGGTTAGTTCCGCCTCGCTGAAAGCGGAGGCGATGTTGTCCGCATTTAAGCCCAACTTGGCAAAAGCATCATCGGTGGGGGCAAAAACGGTCCAACTGCCACCCGAGAGGGTGTCGGCCAGGTCCGCCGCAGTGACAGCCGCGACGAGGGTGGTGAAGCGTCCGTCTTCGACGGCGATCTCTACGATATTTCGCTGATCACGGGCCAGGGCCGCGGGAACCGCGATGATCAGGGCCAGAAACAGCAGTACAAGAGTGGAAATAGAACGACGCATTTTACATTTCTCCTTAGCTATAGTTTGTGAGCGCACTTTTTTAGGAAGCTGCGCAATGTGACATGGGCGAATTGCTTGTTACAAAGACAAGTTTACAGAATGCACAGATATTGCACAACTAAATCCAGCTTTCGTTAATGTTTTGTTCATGTGCCGGCATTCCCTAAATAACGGCGCACATATCCGCTTCTGTCTCCATCTCTCTTGCCGCAACCCGCCGCCCACGGAAATTCATCGCCAAAGTTGGTGACGTTCGTCACTTGCTGCTGCCTGACACGCCGTCTATCTTGAAGCATGAGCGCAACCACGAAGCGCGCGTGCCGTGATCGTCTGGCCAGGCAGCCTGCGCCTGACCCAATCGGCCCATTGTCCCGGCCGATGGCCGCAAGGATGGGGAGCGACATTGACTTCAGGCTCCGGGGGGAGATCGCCCATCCACACAATGTACCCTCTCAAAGCGTAACGACTATCGCTCTCTGGAAAATTGGTCCAATCTGGCTTAGTAGTTACCTCAAAGCTATCAACTGCTGATCACCTATTAACACCAATCAAGGAGAAAGCCATGTTTCGCCGTCTCATACTCTGGCTATCTGTTCCCCTATTCCTATTGATATGCTTCAACACGGCGCACACGCAGGCCGCCCCCGTCGATCTGCAAGGGACGTCCCTGGTGGCCGTGACGCTGACCATGGAGGATGATCTGGCCCATTTCGCGCAAACGGGGCTACCCCTCTACACGCAACTTCAGGGACGTGATGGCGCGTATCTGCTCACGGGTGCGGATGCCCCTGGCCTCGCGGCGTTGCAACAGGCCGGGCTGGACGCACGCATCCTGGATGCGGATATGCGTGGCGCTGCCTACTACCTGGCCTATGTGATGCCCCATCGCGCCGCGCCAACCTGGGTGGATTATGGGCGTTTGCTGCTTGACGATGGACGGCAGGTGCTGCTGCGGATGACGCCCACGGCGGCGGCGCGCCTGGCGGAAACGGGCGTGCAGCTTCGCTTGCTCACGCCGGATGCTAAACCATGGCCACCTGTTGCCGCGGTAATGCCGGCATCCATTGACCCCGACCCCCTCATCCAACAAATGATGGACCAGGTAACCACCCAGGCCGTCTACGACTATGATGGCGGCCTCAGCGGCGAATGGCCCGTCACCATCGGCGGCCAGCCCTACACCATCCTCACCCGCAACACCACCAGCGGCGAACCCATTCAAAAAGCGACCCAATACGTCGGCGAACACATGGACGCCCTGGGGCTGGATGTAGAGTACCACGTCTGGAACGCCAGCCGCCCGCCCAACGTCATTGGCGAGCGCCTGGGCAGCGTCAATCCCGACGATATTTATCTGATCACCGCGCACCTGGATGATATGCCCACCGGCCCCGTGGCGCCCGGCGCGGACGACAATGCCAGCGGCTCCGTAGCCGTGCTGCTGGCAACGGACATCCTCGCCCAATATGAGTGGGGCTGCACACTCCGCTTTGCCTTTTGGACCGGCGAAGAGCAAGGGCTGCTGGGCAGCCACGCCTATGCCCAGCGCGCCTACAACCAGGGGGAAAACATCCTGGGCGTCTTGAACCTGGACATGATCGCCTGGAACACGCCCAACAGCACGCCAGACATGGACCTGCACGCCACCAGTAGCATTCCCGCCACCCTGACGCTGGCGCAACTGTTTGCCGACGTGGTGGACGTATACAACCTGGACCTGGTCCCGCACATCATTCCCAACGGCACGGGCGCCAGCGACCACGCTTCCTTCTGGGACTATGGCTACACGGCTATTCTGGGCATCGAGGATTATTCCGGCGGGGATTTCAACCCGTACTATCACACCACGCAAGACCGCCTGGCGGCGCTAGACCTGGGATATTTCACGGATTTCACGAAAGCGGCGCTGGGTTCCTTCGCCCATATGACGGGCTGCCTCATCCCTGGCGGGTTGGGCACGTTGAACGGGCAGGTGACGGCGGCGAATGGCGGCGCGCCCATCCCCGGCGCGACGGTGACGATGACGGATCCCATGAACTACACCTACTCCGCCACAACGGACGATGGCGGCTCTTATACGCGCGCGTTGCCGGCGGAGACGTATGAGGTGATAGCAACGGCGTTTGGCTACTTGCCGCAGACGGTGACCGGCGTGACGGTGTACACCGATACGGTGACGACGCAGGATTTCGCCTTACAAACCGCGCCCAACTACCTGGTTTATGGCAAGGTGTTGGAGGCGGGGACAGGCACGCCGCTGGCCGCGGAAGTGACCGTCCTGGACACGCCGCTGCCCCCCGTGAACACCAATCCCGACACGGGTTTCTACTACATTTCATTACCCGCCGACACCTACACCCTGCGCGTGACCGCGTTTGGGCATCAATTGGTGGAGCGGGAGATTGTGGCCGACCACAATCAGTCACAACTGTTCCAACTGCCACCGCTGCCGCCGATCTTGTTGGTGGATGACGACGATAACGCCCCCGATGTACGTGGTACGTACATGGCCGCGCTAGATGCGCTAGGTTATGGGTACGATGTATGGGACACCGGCAACAGCGACAACGAACCGGACGCGGCCACCCTGAACCAGTACAGCGCCGTGATCTGGTTCACCGGCAGTGAGTTTGGCGGCGCGGCCGGTCCCGGCGGCAGTGGCGAAGCAGCGCTGGCCGATTTCCTGGACCACGGGCGCTGTCTGTTCATCAGCAGCCAGGATTACGTCTATGATCGGGGCGTGACGCCTTTCATGCAGAGTTACCTGGGACTGGCGTCCGCTGCGAATGACGTGTATCAGACGACGGTGATGGGGAGCGGCGTGTACGCGGGGTTGGGTCCGTATGCGCTGGTGTATCCCTTCTCGAACTGGAGCGACCGCCTGGAACCTGACGGAACGGCGATGGTCGCGTTCGAGGGTAACATGGGCAATGCCGCCCTCACCAAACTTGCCGACTACCACACCACATTCTGGGGCTTCCCCTTTGAGGCCCTCCCCGCCGCTGCCCGTCCCCTCACCCTGGCCACAACCCTGAACTGGTGTGGCGTTCCTCCTGGCCCCGCCGTGGTCATGGAGATGAACTACGCCTACTGGATGAACAACGGCAGCAGCGGCTATGGGCATTACACGCTGCTGGCGGATGCCACGTTCGTAGACGAAAGCAACCGCACGGGCACATGGACATATCTTGCCGGCACGCCGCAGAAAATTCTGCTGCGCTACGATCCCGGCCTGGCCTGCGACGCCATCTCCGTCGGCCAATTCGTGACGCCGCAGCAGGTGCGCGGCCTGCGCGTTTGCCGCGACGGCTCAGGCACGGCGGGCGTGTGGCTAGGGAACTTGCCGTGAAAAAAACCCGGTTTCTTCCAGAAACCGGGTTTTTACCACAGCACCACAATCAACCGCTTAGGGCCGTGGACGCCCACGGCCATCGTTTGTTCAATGTCCGCCGTTTTGCTGGGGCCGCTGATAAGGGTCGTGGCCGGGGGCGGTGGTCCCTGGCGTGTGGCCACCCAGGTAAACAGGTTGGTCGTCAGGCAACGGGTGGGCACGAGAGCCACGTGAACGGGTGGCAGCAGCGGCGTCAGGCGGCTGCATCCAGGCCCGCTGCTGACGACCATCGTCCCCGTTTCCGCCAGGGCGGCGCTGGCGCTCGTCACACCCACATCGGCCTGGGCGCACTGTTCGCGCCAGTCTGGCGTGGCGGGCGTGGCCCACCGCCAATCCAGATGCGGCCAGCGGGTGGCGGGGTCGAGCGTTGGCAGCGGCGGCTCCACATTTGCCACCACCTTATGCGCGCCCAATTCCGCCCAGAGCGCGTCCAATCGCGCCACCGCCTCCTCCCAATTCGCCGCGCGCCACACCTCGCCGCCGGCCGCCGTCAGCGCCTGCGTGAAGGCGTCGGCCAGGTCCTGGAACTGGCGCTGATTTTGCCACGGCGCCGGCGATTCCCCAGGATGCGCCGCCTGTCGCGCCCCTCCTAGTGTTTCATCACGAGATTCTTGCTGTTCAGGTGACATTTACGAATACTCCCTGGTTAGCGACCATCCGAAAACGGCTTTGCGTTTTCAGCGGATGGCCATGAATTGTCATACGCTATGGCAGAAACTGTTTCATGACTTATGGGTCGTCGTACCGGTGTGGGGATCAGGGTGCGGCTCAATACGGCGCGTCGCAGGCCAACGGTATTACCATAGCGGGTATGGTTGATCCAACCGCGCGTACTGGCCGTCAGTTGCGCAAAGGAAATCTGTCCGGCCGCGTAATGGGCTATCGCCTGCCGCCAGCGGCGGCGGAAATAAATCCCCTTGCGCCGTTTCAGGCGACGCTGTTCCCGGTAAACGACGAAACCGAGAAAGGGGACCCCTTGTACGACCGGTTTGGGGTGCGCTCCGGCGTGAATGGTCAATCGCAAGGCGGCCAATCGTTCTTCAATGGCCCGCTTCCAGGTCCACAGCGTTGCTTTGTCGTCGGCAAAGAGCATAAAATCGTCTACGTAGCGCACAAACCCCTTGCAGCCTAATTCCTGCTTTACAAAGTGGTCAAAGCTGTTCAGATAGCAATTAGCCCAGAACTGGCTGGTCAGATTGCCAATAGGCAGCCCCCGCGGGCGGAAAAAGGCCAGCAGATCATCTCCAGGAAAATAGACCATGTCGTAAGCTTCCGCCAGAACGCCCACGCCGCTGGACAGAATCTGGTCAATCAGCCAGAGGACGTCCGCGTCTTGCACCTTGCGCGCCAGCGCGCGCCGCAAAATGGCATGGTCTATGGCGGGGAAAAATTGGCGTATGTCGGCTTGTAACACGTAAGGATAGTGGCGGGCGAATTCCTGGCAACGATCCAGGGCGCGGTGCGTGCCCTTACCCACGCGGTTGGCGTAGCTGTCGCTGATGAAACTGCGTTCAAATAGGGGTTCTATCAGGTTGCAAAGGGCGTGGTGGACGACGCGGTCGCGGAAAGGGGCAGCGCTGATCAGGCGGCGTTTCGGTTCGTGGATGAAAAAACTGTGGTAGTCGCCGGGGCGATACACCTTGTCTTGCAGTTCTTGCTGCAATGCCAGCAAATTTTCTTCCAGCCGGTATTCAAAGGCAGCCACGTTGGCCTGGCCCCGTTTCCCTTTGGCTGCGCGGCGGTAAGCCTGTAAGAGATTGTCCCAGGAGGTTAGTTCCGTGTACATGACATACAGATGCGACGCACTTTTGGAAGTGCGTCGCGTCTTCGGAAAAATGCCCGCCCACGGGGACGAGACCCTTGTGGGCGGGCCGTTGATATGTGTCCGGCCTTTTATCTGGGCGCGGACCGGAACAGGTTCCGCCATTTTCCTGCGCGAATCGTTGCCGACTCGCTAACCTCGACGCGGAAGCGGATGAACCGCCGCCGCGTATTTCCGGTGGGGACGCGCAGAAAAGCGTGGACGCGCGCACACCCGAAACCCGTTGTTGTCGTTACGGTTGTTCGGGTTGTTATGGTTGCGCGAGCCGCACCGCGGCACGTCTGAACCTGCCCCGACGACGCTGTTTTTGCTAATCAAAAACAGACAGGATCGCAGGCTGATTTTAAGACACTTTTTGCCATCCGCCCAATAAGCGGCCAATCTCCGTGGTCATGGCGGCGGCGTGGTGGTACTGACCAGGGGTGAGCCAGTTCCATTGCGCCGCCAGCCGCAGGTAGAGACGCACCCGCGCCAGGGCTTCGTCGGCGCGGGCCAGCCGTTCGCGCCGCTCCCCGCCGCGACGGGCGTTGGCTTCTTCCAGTCGCTCGCGTAAATCAAATGCGGCGTTCAGCAGCCGCTGCGTGACGGTGAGGCGATGCGCGCGGGGGAAGTTGTTGCTCACAGGCAGCAGCCAGGTGAGGAAGTCAAAGGTGCGGGTGAAGATGGGCATTTCGGGTTGGGCCATGTTGTTTCCTGGGGAAAGGATGAGGTGTGAGGTATGAGGTGTGAAGTATGAGGTATGAGGTGTGAAACTCATTGGTTGTGGTGTGTTTTGGTTTGGTGAACTGGTGTGAAATGGTTGGGCGAGTGATCAATGTGGAAAATTCGCGGCGGGGCCGCTGGGGGGCAAAGCCCCCCAGACCCCCCAGAGAACAGAGGGCGGCTGCGCCGCCGGTTCAGAGAACCAGAGGCCAGAGGCGTCAGCGGCCAGAGGCAGGAAAATGAGGACGCGCGCACACCCGAAACCCGTCGAGGCCGGAACGGAGGTACGGGTTGAGACGGGAGCGCGAGCCGCACCGCGGCCACGGTTGGTCATCAGCCCAAGAGCCGCCGCGCAGTATCCGCCCCCAATAGCTGTCCCGGTCAGGTCGTTCCCGCCCGTCGTCTGGCCGGTAAGGGTAAGCGTAGAGCGGGTCGAAGGTCCACGTCCCTCCCCGCGATTTTTCGGCGTCGTAACGACCATACAGCGAGCGCGTCCATTCCCAGACGTTGCCCACCATCTCCTCGCAACCATAAGGGGAACGCCCGGCGGGGAAGCAGCCCACGCCGCTGGTGGCCTCAATTTTGCTGCTCCTCTGGTTGGCCTGCTCCGGTCCCCAGGCGGGTTCGTCCGCGGCGGCGCGCCGGAGGCGGCTGAGCGGGGTCAGGGTGGGCAGCCCGGCCAGCGCCGCGACCGGCGGCGTTTCGGGCAGCGCTGCGCCGCCGCGCGCCCCCTTTTCCCACTCCGCTTCTGACGGGAGACAGACGCGCCATTCTACGTCTGCCGCCGCGCCGGGCAAGATGCCCGCCGCCTGCCACCGCCGCGTCAACCAGCGGGTGAAGGCCAGGGCTTCGTACCAGTTGACGCCGACGACGGGATGGTTGGGCAGGTTGAAGGGATGGCCGTAATCGTGGGGGCGGTCAAGGGTTCGCCATTCCCAGTTCCGTGTCTCCGCCAGCCACGTATAACCTTGCGCCGCGCCTGCTTTCCAAAAGCCGTGGGCGATGGCCTCCTCCCAGTTGCGCTCGTCCTCGTAGCCGCCTTCCTCCACAAACGCCTGGAACTGGGCGTTGGTGACGGGGTACTGCCCCAGCCAATAGCCATAGGGAATGTCCACCTCGTGTCGCGGGCGGACGGAATTTAGAATTGCCTGAATATTGGGATCGTCTTCCTGATATTCCTGGTCTTCGCCCATTTGGAACGGCCCTGGGGGTACGTAGCAAAAGGGCATGGCGTCCACCTCCAACACCTGGCGGCGAGGGTCGCCCAGGCGCGCCAGCGAAACGGACGCCTGGGCGCGTTCCACGGCGGGCAGCCGTCCATCGCGCATGGCCAGCAGCAGCCGTTCGCGCACGCGGCGCAGAACGGGTTTGTCCCGCGCGCCTACGTCGGTGGGATCAATTGCCACTTCCGCCAGCGCCAGCCCCGCCAGGTGCGCGCCCCACGCTTCCGTCTCCGTCAACCTTCCATCCGCCAGGGTGTCCGCCTCTTCCAGGCAGAGGCAGGGCACAAAATCCCACACCGCCCCCGTGTAACTCTTGCTGGCGTGGGCCACGGACAGCAGCAGCACTTCGCGCCAGCGGGACGGGTCAGAGCGGGCCGCGGTCGTCATCGCCTCGCTGCGCTGGCGGTCGGCGGCATAGCAGGCGGCCAGAAACTCCTGAAACGTGCGATGCGGAAACGTGTAGACGCCGCCGCCACGATCTATCAGCAGCCCGGCGCGGTCGCGCAGATAGGCTTCCAGCAGCCGGGGTTGCAAATCCTCCCGCTTGCTCACGCTTAACAGGGCATTGATGAGGACGTTTTCGGGGATGTCCACGGCCTGGCCGCTGGCGGGATCAGGCTGCGCGGCGTGGGCCTCGTAGGCCAGCTTTTGCAGCAGATCGCGCAGCGGGTCGCGCCCCACTTTCAACATTTCCGCCAGGCTTTTGTTGAGGGGGCGGCCGGTGGCCGGGTCCTTCACGGCGCGCAGGTTTTCCCACTTGTCCAGCAGCAGGTCCACGGTTTCGTCGTAAAGCTGCGCCCGCTTTCCGGGCAGCGTGCCGCCGCGCCAGGCGTGCAGGCTGGTCATCAACGTCAACAGCAAAGGGCGTTCTGCCAGGTCGCGCAATTCCGCGCGGGCGGCGATTGTTTCCCGCAGGTGGGCGGCGTCTTGTCGCGCTTTGTTTTCCGTCCAACCGCGCAGGGCAGCCGTATAGGTGTACCAGCGATCAATGAAACGGCGTATCTGCCCCCAGCTGAAGGGGGCCAGCAAGGTGGCCGTGAAGCCACTCAACGTCCATTCTTGATGTTGGTAAGCGTAGACGCGGCTGGTGACGAGGATGCGGGCGTGGGGCAGCGTCGCTTTCAGGTCGGCTACCAGGTCGCGGATCTGCCGCCGTCGCCTGTCTGCTTCGGGCACTTCGTCCAATCCGTCCAACAGCAGCAACCCGCCGCGCTGCTCAAATTCCTGCTTCAGGTAGGGAGTAAAGGCGGGCGTTCCGCCGTGGTTTTCCAGGAAAGCCCAGAGGTGGTCCGCCGTGGCCGCTTCCTGGGGAGCGGGCAGCCCTTCCGCGGCCAGGTCGCGCAGCGTGACGAGCAGGGGCAGCAAGGGGCCGTGGCTCCAGGGCTGTCGTTCCGCCTCGTCGTCCCCTTTTTCATCAGGCAGGGGGTGGGTGAGCAGGTCCAGGTTGATTTCCGCATGATCCAGCCCTGCTCCCGCCAGGCAAGCGGCGACGAAATTGGCGAAGGTGCTTTTGCCGCTGCCCGGATCGCCGAGAAGCACGAGATGCTGCTGGCGGTCCAACTGCCGCAAAGCGGAAATGGGCGCGGCTTTGCCCTGGCCGCGTCCCAGAAGCCCGGGCATCTCGCCGCCGAACGGCCCCCCTTCGCTGCTGGTGGTGAGGAGGGCGGTGTACACCGTTTTCAGGGGGAGGCGACCGGCATTTTGGGTCTCTGTGGTCTCTTCCACGCTGGCGCGGTCAATGCCGCTGAGGGGGAGGAACCTGGTTTGTTCCAGGAGCCGTCCCAGGTACGTTCGCCGCAGGCTGTGCAGGTCCACGGCCTCCCCCGGGGCGGCTTCGTGGTAGTGTTCGTAGTAGGGGCCATTTACTTTTGTATTGCCAGTGCCGGTGAAGATGTCTCCGACAGCGGCGCCCTCCCCCTGGACGATGACCCCCTTGCCCTGCAAAATGGCCTCATATTGGGGCGTATTGCCCAACTGGGCCAGTTCCTGGCGCAGTTTCTGCCAGAAGGCATCCTGATCGGCAGGGGCGAGGCTGTCCTGGGCTGCGGTGAACGTGTCAAATCGGGCGTTGATGGCGTCGAGAGCGGTCAGCAGTTCCCCGCGCGCGGCCACATTCTCCCGAATCCAGGCAATGACGTCGTTTTCCGTGACCGGGGCGGCGCGGTCACGCCAGCGTTGTAGTTGTTCCGCGATCAAGTTGGAGCCGACGCCGCCGGCGACGCTGCCCAGCGCGATGTAGAGGGAAGCGGGTAGTTGCCCCGGCGGCGCCTGGGCGGCAGCTTCCACCAGCGGCCAGAGGGCCAGGCCGGCCACTGTTCCATAGGTAACGTAGGAGACGTTATCGCGGTTGAACCACTGCTTAAACTGTTGCTTTAGTTTGGCGAGGCCAAGCGCGCGCCAGATTTTTTCGTCAATATTGCTCATGAGCCAGCTCCTGTCTCAATGTGCTGTAGTACCTTATCCATCAAGTTCTTGTTTTGTGTACAAGCATTTTTTCCGACACGAATTTCACCAAGGACACGAATTGAGGTCATCTTTATTCGTGAAATTCGTGCCATTCGTGTCTGGTCTCTTCTGGTTTATTCAGGTTAGGACTGACGATGAAATAAAATACGGAATTGCATCGTCAGTGTGGCGGACAAACGAGGATAAAACAAGTTGACGGTTGGTAATTGGCCGTTGTCAGTGGGGATATTTGTAGGAGACAACACGCGCCGCGGCGCACCACCCACGAGTGAAAATTTCGCTTTATGAACGTGAGGCGGGTTGCCAACCCGCCCAACAAGCTATTGTGCCGTCTAGCATAAAACGT
>JACKBL010000015.1 GCA_020634515.1 Ardenticatenales bacterium
TATTTCCTGGTCATCCCGCCCCTACCAAGGGATTCCAAAATTGGAATTGCTGTACCGCCAGACAGGGCGTTGCTCCCACTGAAGATTATTGGTAGACTGTGAGTATGGAAGCAGTTACCTTACATGCACACTTTGACGGAAAGCAGATCGTACTCGATGATCCGTATGAACTTCAGCCCGATGCCAGACTCCTGGTTACGGTGATTCACGTGCCCCCTGCTGAAAGAAACAGGTGGCTCAAGCTCTCTTCTCAAGGGTTGGCCGCGGCTTATGGGGATGAAGAGCCAGATTATCCCTTGACGTTGGTTAAGGAGCCGAATCCAACCTATGAAACAGGGTGATGTCGTTTTGACGCCACTTCCCCAGGCTGATGGACAAATCAAGAACCGGCCAGCGCTTTTCCTGCGGGTAATGCCCCCCTTTAACGACGTGCTGGTTTGTGGTATTAGCACGCAGCTTTACCAAAGGGTTCCGAGTTTTGATGAGCTTATTGTCCACTGGGATAGTGATTTTGGTAACAGTGGGTTAGTTGCTGATTCAGTCATACGTCTTGGTTTTCTGGCAGTGATACCCCAAAACAAACTAATTGGGAGTATAGGCTCCATATCTCCAGAACGGCATAGACGCCTCCTTGAAAATCTAAGCGACTACCTCCTTGCCGTTTAGGCGTAGCCACAATATTATCGCTAGCTGCCTGTCGGAAAAAGAAAGATAGAACGCAGATTTCGCAGATTTTTACAACCAAAAGAGCCTGAATCCGCGTTTTCCGCGTTAATCCGTGTCCCCAAAGAGAAGAAAAAAGAGTTCTCCGACAGACTGCTACAAGAGTTGTGATGCCTGTAGGCAGCGTATATCAAGTCTAAAAGCAAAAGCGACCGCCTGGGCGGTCGCTTCTAGTTGGGTAGCAATGGGAACGGGTGGAAATTATTGCATCTTGGCGGAGACGGCAGGACCTTCGGGCATGACCAGCCACAAGATGAGGTAGGCGAGGAGGCCGGGGCCGCCGGCGAGGGTCATGATCACAAAGAGAAGGCGGATCAGGGTGGGGTCGGTGTCCAGGTATTCGGCAATGCCGGCAGCAACGCCGGCAACCATGCGATTATCCTGAGAGCGTACAAGTCGTTTTTCGTTCATCGTTTATCCTTCCTCGGTTAATTCGCGGTGGCGAAAGAATGATTTTCTTGAAAGCAAAAGCTACGCCCTATACGCACTGTCTGCCGCCGGGTTGCGGCAGCCCTGACTATCCTCCATGTTGCGCGGCTGTTATTGAGGGATGAATGCCGGCAATTCATACGACCCCACCACACGTACATAATTCGCCCGCTCAAACGCCGCCGGCGCGCCGCAGTGAATCTGGCTCAAACTCCCCTGCAACTGCGCCACCGACTCATACTCATGCTCAACCAACCACATCTCCACCTGCCCCAGCACCCGTGCCAGATGTTCCACACCCTCATGCAGCAGCGCCGACGCCATCATCGTCACGCTGGCCCCCGCCGCCAGTCCCTTCAGCACATCCTCCGCCGTATGCACGCCCGTGGTCAACGCCAGGTCGGCGCGCACCCGCCCATAGAGAATGGCGATCCAACGCAGCGGCAGGCGCATCTCATAGGAAGAGCTAAGCACCAGATTCGGCACAACCTCCAGGTTTTCCAGGTCCAGATCGGGCTGATAGAACCGATTAAAAAACACCAGGCCATCCGCGCCCCCGTCAGACAGGCGGCGGGCCATGTTCCCCATGGCGCTGAAATATGGATTCAGCTTCATTGCCACGGGAATAGAAACAGTCGCCTTCACGTCCCGCAGCACGTCCAGGTAAATCTGCTCCACTTCCGTTGACTCCAGGTCAAGGTTCGTGGGCAAGAAATAGACATTCAACTCCAGCGCATCCGCACCCGCCTGTTCAATGTCGCGCGCGTAGCGCACCCAACCGCCGGTAGAAACGCCGTTCAGACTGGCAATCACGGGGATGTCCAGCACCCGTTTGGCTTTGGCGATATGCTCCAGGTAGGCGTCCGGGCCAATGTGACGATAGGCAGGCGCTTCGGGGAAATAGGAAAGGGCTTCCGCGAAACTCTCCGTGCCCTGCGTCAGGTAACGGTCCAGGGTGCGACTTTCGGCGTTGATTTCCTCCTCAAACAGAGAGTAGAGAACAATCGCCGCCGCGCCCGCGTCCTCCAACTGCCGCAAACCGCTGATGTGGCGCGTAAGGGGTGATGAAGAGGGCACAAACGGGTTTTTGAGCGGCAGGCCCAGGTATGTCGTGGTTAAGTCCATGATTATCTCCTAACTGCTCAGGGGCAACGCACGTGAACCATGCGTCGCCCCTTCAATCGCTAAGGACTGACGATGAAATAAAGTACGGAATTGCATCGTCAGTTTGAAGGAACGGTAAGGAAACAACTTCGTTGTCTTATTTAATTCCCGTTCCTAACTTAATTGGGGACAGCCACTAAATAGCGGTCCTTTACCCCTTTCCAATCTCCGCCAGCCGCTGGTAGGTCTCCCAGCGCATTTGCACGTCTTGCTGCGCCAGTTCGAGCAGTTTGGCGGCCCGGTCGGGATGGCTTTGCGTGAGCATCCGGTAGCGGCCTTCACGATAGATGTACTCATCCAGCGGCAACCGCGGCGGCCGGGAGTCCAGTTCGAACGGATTCTCGCCGACAAAGGCGCGATCCGGGTTATAGCGGTAAAGCGGCCAGTAGCCGGAATCAACGGCCGCGGCTTGCTGCTCCAGGCCATACTTGAGGTCGTAGCCGTGGGCAATGCAGTGGCTGTAGGCAATGATCAGGGAAGGGCCGTCGTATGCTTCCGCTTCCAGCATGGCTTTGATCGTTTGCGCGTCTTTTGCTCCGAAGGCGACACGCGCCACGTAGATGTTGCCGTAGCTGATAGCCAGCAGACCGAGGTCTTTCTTGGGCAGGGGCTTGCCGGCGGCGGCGAATTTGGCGACCGCGCCGCGTGGGGTGGCTTTGGACATTTGGCCGCCGGTGTTGGAGTAGACTTCGGTGTCCAGGACGAGGATGTTGACATTGCGCCCGGAGGCGAGGACGTGGTCCAGGCCGCCGTAGCCGATGTCATAGGCCCAACCGTCGCCGCCGACGATCCAGACGCTCTTTTTCACGAAGACGTCGGCCATGCTGAGGAGATTTTGCAGGTTGTTTTTGATGCCGGCATCTCTCTCACCCGCAATCAACTCCTGCAACCGATACTTCAACTCCGCCACCCGTCCCCGCTGTTCCTGCACCTTCGCCTCATCCACCTGCTCCGCATACAGAATAGCATTCACCAGCCCATCACCGATTTGCGTGCGCAAATCTCGCAGCAGCACTGAAGCCGCTTCCAGTCGCTGATCCAGCGCCACCCGCATCCCCAGGCCAAATTCCGCATTATCCTCAAAGAGCGAATTCGACCAGGCCGGGCCGCGCCCATCCGCATTTTGCGCCCACGGCGTCGTGGGCAAGTTGCCGCCGTAGATAGACGAGCAACCCGTGGCATTGGCGACCAGCGTGCGGTCGCCGAACAAACGGCTGAGCAGGCTGAGGTACGGCGTTTCGCCACAACCCGCGCACGCCCCAGAAAACTCAAACAGCGGCTGCAAAAGCTGCGAATACTTCACCTGGCCCACAGGCAAATCCTTGCGCTCTATTTCCGGAAGCCGCATGAAGAAATCCCAATTTTCCCGCTCCTGCTCTCGCAGCGGCGCCTGGTCCGCCATGTTGATGGCCTTGAATTTCGGCTGTCGCTTGTTCTTCACCGGGCACACCTCCACGCAAAGCGTGCAGCCCGTACAATCTTCGGGAGCCACCTGCAAGCTGTACAACTTGTCGCCATACTCCTTGTAGCGGGCGGGCGCGGACTTGAAGGTGGGGGGGGCGTCCGCCAGCAGCGGCGCGTCAAACAGCTTCATGCGGATGACGGCGTGCGGGCAAACGAACACGCACTTGCCACACTGAATGCAGATGTCCGGGTCCCAGACGGGGATCTCCGTGGCGATATTTCGTTTCTCCCACTGCGTCGTGCCCGTTGGATAGGTGCCATCCACCGGCAGCGCACTCACGGGCAGGTCGTCGCCCAGCCCTTCAATGATGCGCGCCGTCACCGATTGCACAAACTCCGGCGCATACTCAGGGACCAGCGGCGGGCGCTCGAAATGGCTCGTCGCCTGCGCCGGAACCCGCACTTCGTGCAGATGCGCCAGGGAGCTGTCCACGGCAGCGAAGTTTTGCTCCACAACCACGTCGCCCCGCTTGCCATACGTCTTCTCAATGGCGTGCTTGATGGCGGCAATGGCCTCCTCGGTGGGCAAAATCTTGCCCAGGGCAAAGAAGCAGGTCTGCATCACCGTGTTGATGCGCCGCCCCATGCTTGTCTCTTTCGCAACCTGGTAGGCGTCCACCACGTAGAAGCGCAGTTTCTTGTCGATGATGGTTTCCTGCATCTGTCGCGGCAAATGATCCCATACTTCGTCGGGACCATACGGGCTGTTGAGGAGGAAGGTGGCGCCCGGCGCGGCCAGCCGCAACACATCGTACCGCTCCAGGAAGCTGAACTGGTGGCAGGCGACGAAGTTGGCGGATTGGATCAGGTAGGTGGCGTGAATGGGACGCGGCCCAAAGCGAAGATGGGAAACGGTCACGGAGCCGGCTTTCTTGGAGTCGTAGACGAAGTAGCCTTGCGTGTAGAAGGGGGTGTCTTCGCCGATGATCTTGATGGAGTTTTTGTTCGCGCCCACGGTTCCATCGGAGCCGAGGCCATAGAAGACGGCGCGTACCACGTCGTCGGGTTCGATGTTGAAATCCTTGTCGTAATCAAGGCTGAGGTGGGTCACGTCGTCCTGGATGCCGATGGTAAATTGCCGGCGCGGCCTGGCCTGGCTGAGTTCGTCGAAGATGGCTTTGATCATGCCGGGGGTGAACTCTTTGGAGGAGAGGCCGTAGCGACCACCGATGATGCGGGGCATGGTGGCGAAGGGGGCGGTTTCGTCGGCGATGCTGTTGACGATGGCGGTGACGACGTCGAGGTAGAGGGGTTCGCCGGTGGCGCCGGGTTCTTTGGTACGGTCGAGGACGGCAATGGCGCGGGTAGATGCCGGCATTGCCGCCACCAAACCAGCCACGTCAAAGGGACGATACAACCGCACCTTCACCGCACCCACCTTCTCCCCACGCGCCGCCAGATATGCCACCGTCTCCGCCACCGTCTCCGCACCCGACCCCATGAGCACAATCACCCGCTCCGCGTCCGGTGCGCCCACATAATCAAACAAATGATACTGCCGCCCCGTCAACTCCGCGAAACGATCCATCGTCCGCTGCACAATCCCCGGAGCCGCCAGGTAAAACGGATTCACACTCTCCCGCGCCTGGAAAAACACGTCCGGATTCTGCGCCGTGCCCCGCAAAACAGGATGATCAGGCGAAAGCCCGCGATCCCGATGCGCGCGCACCCGTTCATCATTCATCATCGCCCGCAGCACATCCTCATCCAGCGGCTCAATCTTGTTAATCTCGTGCGACGTGCGGAAACCATCAAAGAAATGCAGAAAAGGCACACGCGCCTCCAGCGTCGCCGCCGACGCAATCAAGGCAAAATCCATCGCCTCCTGCACCGAGTTCGACGCCAGCAGCGCAAAACCCGTATTCCGCGCCGCCATCACGTCCGAATGATCGCCGAAGATGGACAACGCCTGCGCCGCCACGGAACGCGCCGCGATATGCAGCACGGCGGACGTCAACTCGCCCGCAATTTTGTACAGGTTCGGCAGCATCAGCAGCAACCCTTGCGACGCCGTAAACGTCGTCGTCAACGCCCCCGCTTGCAGCGCGCCATGCACCGCGCCCGCCGCGCCGCCTTCCGCCTGCATCTCAACCACCAGTGGCACGGCTCCCCAGATGTTCGTTTTTCCTTCCGCCGACCACTGGTCCGCCCACTCCCCCATGGGAGAAGAGGGCGTGATGGGATAGATGGCGATCACTTCGCTGACTTTGTGCGCCACCCGCGCCACCGCCTCGTTGGCGTCCATGGAGATCATCTCTTTTGTCATTCGTTTACTCCTTCAGAGTTGATAGTTGCCCGTTGCCGGTCGATAGTTGGCAGTTGAGGGTTGTTTGTTGGTGGTTGACGACAACGTGCGACCGTCAACCACCAACCACTAAGGAACGAAATTTAACAAGACAACGAAGTTATTTCCTTACCGTTCCTTCAAACTGACGATGCCATTCCGTACTTGATTTCATCGTCAGTCCTAACTACCAACTACTAACGCCACTTACGCCTTCTTGTCATTCAGGGATGCGTGCGCTGCCGCCAGGCGGGCAATCGGAACGCGGAAGGGGGAGCAAGAAACGTAGTTCAGCCCCAGGTGGTGACAAATCTCCACGCTCTTAGGGTCACCGCCATGCTCACCGCAGATACCAATTTCTAGCCCTGGGCGTGTCTGTCGGCCCAGTTTCACGGCAATCTCCATCAATTTCCCCACGCCTTGAGCATCAATCGTAGCAAACGGGTTGTCCTCCAGGATGCCGCGCTGCTGATAGGGAACGAGGAATCCGGCTTCCGCGTCATCGCGGGAGATGCCAAAGGTCGTCTGCGTCAGGTCATTGGTGCCAAAAGAGAAAAATTGCGCGAATTCGGCCATTTCGTCCGCGGTGAGGGCCGCACGCGGAATCTCAATCATGGTGCCAAATTTGTAATCTATTTCCACCCCTTGTTCGTGCATCACCGTTTTCGCTTCCGACTCCAGCGCCGTTTGCTGCACTTTCAGCTCGTTGACGTGCGCCGTGAGCGGGATCATCACCTCAGGATGAACGGAGACGCCCTCTTTAGCGCATTTGCAGGCAGCTTCAAAGATGGCGCGCACCTGCATCCGCGTCAGTTCGGGGATGAGGATGCCGAGGCGGACGCCGCGCGTGCCCAACATGGGGTTCATCTCGCGCAGGGCTTCCACGCGCTCCAGGAACGCCTGTTTTACCTTGATCTCGGCGAGGGCGGCGTCAATTTCGCTCATGGTATGGTAGTGTTGCAGGCGCACCTTCAGGTCGGCCAGGGATTGCACCAGTTCCTCGTAGGTGGGCAGGAACTCGTGCAGGGGGGGGTCAATGAGGCGGATGATCACGGGCAGACCGTCCATGGCGCGGAACAGGCCTTCAAAGTCGTTGCGCTGGAAGGGGAGCAGTTTTTCGATAGCTTCGTTTTGCTCCACGCTGTTCTTCGCCATAATCATCTGCTGCACGGTAGGCAGGCGCTCCGTCTCAAAGAACATATGCTCCGTGCGGCAGAGGCCAATGCCTTGCGCTCCATATTCACGGGCGCGGGCGGCGTCGTGCGGGTAGTCTGCGTTGGCCCACACGCCCAGGGTGCGGAATTCGTCGGCCCAACTGAGCAGTTTGAGCAGATAGGGGTTTTTGATGTCGGGAACGACGGTCTTGAGTCTACCCAGGTACACTTTGCCCGTTGTGCCGTCAATGGAAATCCAGTCACCTTCTTTGATGGTGAGCACTTCGTTGTCCTGCTCCAGCGTCATGACGCGGCCCACCAGGTTAATTTCCAACTCGCCCACGCCCACGACGGCGGGTTTACCGAACTGGCGGGCGACGAGGGCGGCGTGGCTGGTGCGCCCGCCGCGGCTGGTGAGGATGCCTTTGGCGGCCAACATGCCATGTACATCGTCCGGCTTGGTTTCGGGGCGAACCATGATCACATCGCGGCCATCTTTGCGCGCCCATTCTTCGGCCAGGTCGGCGTCAAAGGCGACGACGCCCACGGCCGCGCCGGGGGAGACGTTGAGGCCGGTGGCAATGGGGTTGGATTCACGCAGGGCGGCCAGTTCAAACTGGGGATGGAGGAAGAAGTCTACCTGGGCGGGTTGGACGCGGCGGACGGCGATTTCCTTGTCGATGAGGCCTTCTTCGACCATGTCCACGGCGATGCGGACTTCCGCCTGGGCGGTGCGCTTGCCATCGCGGGTCTGCAACAGCCACAACTTGCCGTGTTCGATGGTGAATTCCATGTCTTGCATGTTGCGGTAGTGGTGTTCGAGTTTGCCAGCAATTTCCGCGAATTCGGCGTATAGTTCAGGCATGAGGAGCTTCAGGTCGCTGATGGGTTGGGTGAGGCGAATGCCGGCAACGACATCTTCCCCCTGCGCATTAACCAGGAAATCGCCTTCGATTTCCGCCTCGCCGGTGGAGGCGTTGCGCGTCATGGCCACGCCGGTGGCGGAGTCGTCTCCCATGTTGCCGAAGACCATCGTCTGGATGTTGACCGCCGTGCCCAGGTTGTGGGCAATGCCGGCAGCATTACGATAATCAATCGCTCGTTTGCCATTCCAGGACTTAAACACCGCCTCCGTCGCCAGGCGAAGCTGCTCATAGGGGTCGGAGGGGAATTCTTTACCCGTGAAGGTCTTCACGATCTCCTTAAACTGTGTCGTCACCGCTTGCCAATCCTCGGCCAACAGCTCCGCGTCGGAATTGACGCCGCGTTTGATGCGGCGATCCGTGATCACGGCTTCGAATACTTCGTCGGGCACGTCGAGGACGACGGAGCCAAACATTTGCACCAGGCGGCGGAAGAGGTCGTAGACGAAGCGGGCGTCTCCGGTGCGTTGGATCATGCCGGCAACGACATCCGCATTCAGGCCGATATTCAACACCGTGTCCATCATGCCCGGCATGGAAAACTTGGCGCCGGAGCGGCAAGAAACCAGCAGCGGGTTTTCCGGATCACCGAACCGCTTGCCGGTTGCTTCTTCCACGGCTCGCAGCGCGTCCAGTTCTTGCTCCCACATGCCGGCAGGGAAACCGCCCCCTTGCAAATACGCATTGCAAGCCGCCGTTGTCACCGTAAAACCGGGGGGCACGGGCACGCCAATGCGCGTCATGTCCCCTAGATTGGCCCCCTTGCCCCCCAGCAGACCCCGTACCTTCTCCCATTCACCACCCACGGCCTCTTCGGCCTGGGCCACTTCACTAAATAAATAAACCCATTTGGTCGCTTTGTGACCGTTGCCGTCGGTTTGCACCGCCTTCAGTTCATCCAGGCGAGCAGCCGTGGGGGTCGCCGATGTTGGTAATGTCATCGCTTTTTCTCCTTTCAAGCAAAGATAATTGGGCATTAGGCAGGATGCTTCCGGATGACGGGGGAAGGGGGATAATGTCGCGTGTCGCGTGTCGCGTGTCGCGTGTCGCGTGTCGCGTGTCGCGTGTCGCGTGTCGCGTGTCGCGTTCCGCGTGTCGCGTGTCGCGTTCCGCATGTCGCGTTCCGCGTGTCGCGGCAGCGACTGGACGCATGGCCGTTCTGTGCGAAAATAGGTCGCCAGCACGGTCATCGTGCATGGTTTCACGACAAACCTGTCGTGAACATCAGGATAGACTGTCTCCGGGCTGAAGGCTTTGTCTGATACCCACTTTTTCAACTTAGGCCGGGCAAATGCCGGCACACTCAAGGGACATTGTACGAAACCCCCAAACCGGCAGGCAGTGACAGATCGCATGTATGGGCATGACAAACGTCAATAGATGGTCACAGCCGGAACAGGTAAGCTACCGTAGCCGTGCAGCGGGATATTGCCCCCCTCACCCGTGCATACACCCCTGAACGCGCAGCAGAAGCAGTGAAAAACACAGCATCAACCCAGAACACCCATCCAGGCCAGGCAGACCGCTCATTTTGGTGGCGCGCGAAACCAGATACTTGCGCCGCCCCGGCTCCGCGCCCCGGCGACCGCTGCCTCCAATGCGCCAGCGGCATCCTCGCCTACAACGAGCAGTTCATCCTCGCCTGTCCCCATTGCGGGGCAGTGGCCGAAGTCGGCGCATTCACCTGATAACGTATCCCGCGTGGGCGTGCCCCACGCTCCCTGGCCAGCAGCAAACGACTCATCCGCTTACTGATAGGTATCGCAGGGAGGGATGAGCATGAGGGGTTCTAACGTTTCGGAAACACAAAATTAATTCCAAATGAACCCAAAGGACATCACCATGAACGCATCCGTCAAATGGGACCACGGCCTGACATTCACCGGCACAGCCGACAGCAACTTCACCGTCAATCTAGGCGGCGCAAAAAGCGTCGGCGGCGATGATGATGGCCTGCGCCCCATGGAACTCATCCTCATCGGCCTCATCGGCTGCACGGCGATGGACGTCATCTCCATCCTGAGCAAAATGAAAGAACCTGTGTCCGACTTTGAAGTGCGCGCCCAGGCGCAGCGCGCCGATACCCACCCCAAAGTGTTCACCCACATCGCCATCGAATACGTCATTCACGGCCAAAACGTGAAACCCCAATCCGTGGAACGTGCCATCGAACTATCCGAAAAACGATACTGCCCCGCTCAGGCGATGCTGGGCCAGGTCGTTCCCATCGAAATCAATTACCAGATTCTCCCTTAATTTCGAATCCTCAACCCTCATCCTTTCTCTCCTTCTCACAGCCGCCTCGTTGCTTGCGCAGCGAGGCGGCTCTTTTTGCGCCCAAATATGCTATCATACGGACAAAGGCAAGCAATTTGAGATAGGAGGTTTCCCATGCGCAAAGGCCTACTCCTACTCCTGGTTTTGGGGGGATTTGGCTTCGCCGCCCCCGCTTCCGGGGCCGCGTCGCCCGCGCCGCGCGAGTCCCCCCTGCCCTCCAACACCCATGAATAGTGACACACCCGTCGCCCTCTGCGTCACCTGCCTCGTAGACCAGATCATGCCCGAAGTAGGCGTGGCCGCCGCGCGCCTGCTGCGGCGCGCCGGCTGCGCCGTAGACTTTCCCCAGGCGCAAACCTGCTGCGGGCAACCCTTCTTCAACAGCGGCTTGCGCCAGGAAGCGCGGCGGTTGGCCCAACGCGCCATCACCATTTTTGAGCCGTACGAAGCCATCGTCCTCCCCAGCGGCTCCTGCACCGCCATGATGCGCCTGGAATATCCGCGCCTGCTGGCGGACGATCCCGCCTGGCAGGCGCGGGCATTGGCCCTGGCAGCCAAAACGTATGAACTCAGCGAATTTCTGACGCGGCAACCTGGTTGGCAACCCATCCCCCATCCCGAGGCCCCTACCGTCACTTATCACGACTCCTGCCACATGTGCCGCCTGCTCCATCTGCATCAAGAACCACGCGCTTTATTAGCCGCCGCCGGTTGCTCGCTACACGAAATGGCGGAGCCGGATCGCTGCTGTGGCTTTGGCGGTCTGTTCTCCCTGCGCCTGCCCGAAGTCGCCAACGCCCTGGCCGACGAAAAACTACGGCAGGCAACCGAAACCGGCGCGGAAACGCTGGTCACGGCGGACCCGGGCTGCCTGATGCACATGCGCGGCCTGTCCATCGCCCCGGCCCCCCGGATGGTGCACCTGGCTACGCTGCTCGACGAACTCACAACAGATTGGTCCATTCCTGGAGAATGAACCAATCTTGGAGAGAACGAAATTCCGCCCGCTCACTTGCGATTGACGATGAAATAAAGTACGAAATTGCATCGTCAGTTTGAAGGAACGGCAAGGAAACAACTTCGTTGTCATATTTAATTTCCGTCCCTTAGGGCGCATCCGTTCATAAAGGCTTCGCTCGGGAATTGACGGATGCGCCCTTCGTCTACCTATTATTACAATTATTACAATCATGCTCCCTCACCCAGACCAAACAACAACCGGCGCCAGTTTTGCCCAATTTCGCCGACGGGCATTTGTGGCGATTGAAGATGTACGGCTACAGACGGCCCTGGAAGGCGCGACGGGCCGCTTCCGCCAACACCGCGAGGCGGCGCTGGCGGCACTGCCGGAGGCGGACGCCCTGCGCGATCACTTGAAGGCGGTGCGCGCGGCCACGCTGGCGGACCTGGCCCATCACCTGGAAACGTTTGAGCGGCAGGCCATCGCGGCAGGGGCGCGGGTGCATTGGGCACGGGATGCGGCGGAAGCGCGCGCCATCATCACCAACCTTGCGCGGCAAAATGGCGTGAAGCTGGTCACCAAGACGAAGTCCATGGCCACCGAAGAAATCGGCCTGAACCAGGCGCTGGCGGAAGCGGGCGTCACGCCCGTGGAGACAGACCTGGGGGAGTGGATTATTCAACTGGCGGGGGAGCCGCCATCCCACATTATCGCGCCCGCCGTCCACAAAACGCGCCACCAGGTAGCACAACTGCTGAGCCGGGAAACGGGGCAAGACCTGATAGCGGACGACATCCCCCGCCTCACCGCCGCCGCCCGCGAACACCTGCGCGCCCGCTTTTTGCAGGCGGACATGGGCATCACCGGCGCCAACATCGGCGTAGCGGAAACGGGCAGCATCGTCCTCGTCACCAACGAAGGCAACGCGGAAATGACCACCAGCCTCCCCCCCATCCACGTCGTCCTCATGGGCATCGAAAAAATCGCCCCCACCTGGGACGATGCCGCCGCCTGGCTCAGCCTGCTCGCCCGCAGCGCCACCGGCCAACCCCTTTCCGTGTACACCACCATCCTCACCGGCCCCGCCCGCGCCGACGATCCGGAAGGGCCACGGCAAATGCACATCGTACTGCTGGACAACGGGCGCAGCCGTCTACTCAACACGCTCTATGAGGAAGTGCTGCAATGTATTCGCTGCGGCGCCTGCCTCAACGTCTGTCCCGTCTACCGCGAAGCGGGCGGCCACGCCTACGGCAGCCCCTACAGCGGCCCCATCGGCGCGGTGATCACGCCGCTGCTGTTTGGGCTAGAACAGTACGCGGCGCTACCCCACGCCAGCACCCTTTGTGGTGCGTGCCGCGATGCCTGTCCCGTCCGCATTGATCTCCCGCGTCTGCTCTTGTCACTACGCGAGGAAGAGGTGGCGCGAAATGTGCTGCCCTGGCCAGACCGCGCCGCCGAGCGCAGCGCGGCCTTCATCCTGGCGCACACGCGCCTCCTGCACGCCACCCGCACGCTCCTGCGCCCATTCACCAACATAGCCACCACGGAAAGCGATTTCTCCCCCTTGCACGCACTGACAGCGGGACGTAAACTCCCCTCACTGGCTTCTCGCTCCTTTCATCAGATGTGGCATAATGGCGAAGTATAAGGCCCGTCAGACAGCGCTATTCACCGCGGGATCTGTTTCCAGAACAGGGACAGGCAGGTCAACCCGCCTCCTGTGTAAATAGCTTGTTGGGCGGGTTGCTAACCCGCCTCACGTTCATAAAGCGAAATTTTCATTCATCGGTGGTGCGCCGCGGCGCGTGTTGTCTCTTGTGTAAA
>JACKBL010000016.1 GCA_020634515.1 Ardenticatenales bacterium
TGGCCGCTGCGACTACTACCCGAATCCTGATTCGGTGGTTGGACACAGCAGCTTCGCCGACTTCAACGGCGAGAATGCCTCCGGCATGTGGATGCTGTGCATGGGCGACAGCGCGGGTGGCGACACCGGCGTATTCCAGGAATGGACGCTGAACATTGAGTACGGCGGCGGCGGCGGCGGCGGGGAAATCCCCGAAGCGCACATGCCCGTGGCCGTGGTCAATTCTGGCGTTGCCCCGGACATTGAGGTTTCACCCAGCAATCTGGGCAGCTCGCAACCTCCGAATACAACCAACACAGTTCCGCTGAACATCGGTAACGTGGGGTCGGCTGACCTGACCTGGGACATCTTTGAGGACGGCAACGCCCCGTTGGAAGTCTGGAGTGACAACTTCGACAGCTACCCGTCCAACAGCCCGCTGCACGGCGTAGGCGGTTGGAAAGGCTGGTTCAACGATCCCGCGGCGGGTGCCAACACCAGCGATGCGCAGGCGCATAGCTCTCCCAACTCGGTGGCTATCCTGGGCGCTTCCGACCTGGTCCACGAATACAGTGGCAGCACCAGTGGCGTGTGGAACTACACCACCTGGCAATACGTTCCCACTGATTTCACCGGCACCAGCTACTTCATTATGCTGAATCAGTATGATGACGCAGGGACGACGCTGAACTGGTCCATCCAGGTAAATCTCAATGGTGCGACAAACACTATCACCAACGACGGTCTCAGCGGTGGTTCACTGGCGCTCATCAAGGGGCAGTGGGTGGAAATCCGCGTGGAGATTGACCTGGACAACGACACGCAAACCTTCTTCTACAACAATCAGGTTCTCTACTCCGGAACGTGGACGGGCGAGGTTAGCGGCGGCGGTATCCTGAATATCGGTGCGGTAGACCTCTTTGCCAACAATGCTTCGGTCGTCTACTATGATGACATGAGCCTGATGCCGGCATCGGATGTTTATTGGAGCGACAACTTCGATAGCTATCCGTCCAACAGCCCGCTGCATGGCGTAGGTGGTTGGAAAGGCTGGTTCAACGATCCCGCGGCGGGTGCTAACACCAGCGACGCGGAGGCGCTCAGCTCGCCCAACTCGGTGGCTATCCTTGGCGCTTCCGACCTGGTCCATGAGTACGACGTCACCAGCGGGTTGTGGAATTACACTGCATGGCAGTATGTTCCCACCGACTTCGCGGGTGACAGCTACTTCATTCTGTTGAATCAGTATGATGATGCTGGCGCAACGAATAACTGGTCTACCCAGGTCACCTTCCAGGGTGCGGCAGGCATCGTGTCTAACACCGGTCTCAGCGGTGGTTCACTGCCACTCATCAAGGGGCAGTGGGTGGAAATCCGCGTGGAGATTGACCTGAACAACGACACGCAAACCTTCTTCTACAACAATCAGGTCCTCTACTCCGGTACGTGGACGGGCGAAGTTAGTGGTGGTGGCATTCTGGCTATCGGTGCGGTAGACCTCTTTGCCAACAATGCTTCGGTCGTCTACTACGACGACATGAGTCTGGCTTCGCCATCCGGGGGTACTTGCAGTTCGCCCAGCGACATCCCGTGGGTGAGCGTCAACCCGACCAGCGGCATGACGATGCCAGGCAACACGTCAGTCGTGGATGTGACCTTTGATTCCACGGGTCTGGGCGCGGGCACGTACAACGGCAACCTGTGCGTGAACAGCAATGATCCGGACACGCCGTTGGTGATTGTTCCCGTGAGCCTGGAAGTTGTCGAGGGCGGCGCGCTGCTGACGCTGGACTACACCTACTATACGCATGGTGGCGGCACGATCAGCGGTATGTTGGACTTCTACGACGATGGTTCGTTCATGGACGAAAGCGGCGGCATGGGTCTGTGGCAGTTCATCCCCAGCCCGGTGAGCATCCGCTTCCTGTACACGGACGGCTCTCGCTGTGATGCGCTCTCGCGTGGCTTCTTCACGAACACCTCGCACCTCCAGGGCTGGTGGTTCTGCACCGACGGCTCGCAGCGTTGGGGTTTGTGGGATGCGGATGTCGTGACCGGTTTCCAGAACGGCTTCCCGACAACTCCCCTGGGCGTGGAAGCGCTGCCCAATTTCAAGTAATTGGTATGATGTAGCTGTTTGGTGAGCGCAGGCTTGCCAGGCAGCTACTTGAGATGATGAAAAGCGGCGTCAGGTTTTCCTGACGTCGCTTTTTTGTTGCTTGCGTGAGGGAGGGGGAAATCAGGTTTCCAGTTCGTGCAGGGTGCGTAGGTAGCTGATCAGGTCTTCGCGGCTGAACATCCCGCGCAGATGACCGTCAGTGGTCACGGGTAGTTGGTTGACGCCGTCGCGGTCCATCAGTTCCATGGCCTGCCACAGGGGGGTGGTGGGGGAGATTTGCTTCAGGTTGGCGATGGGGATCATGATTTGTCCGGCGGTGGTGATGGGCCATTCCGCCGGGGGGATTTCCTTGATGTGGTGCAGGGTGAGTAGGCCAACGGCTTCGGCGTTTTGTTCGACGATGAAGCTGCGTTGGCCGCGTCCGAGGATTTGCGTTCCGACGAGTTGGTCGAGGGGTGTGCCGGCATCTACAGCTGTATAGCTCTGATTCATGGCTTCGCTCACTTTGTGGCCGCTGAGGAGCGCCTGGAATTCCTGCTGTTGAATTTGAGCCACGGCGGCGCTCTCCAGGAACCAGCCGATGAAGGCGATCCACAACCCGTCTACGAAGTTGCCGCTGAACATTTGCCAGACGCCGAAGAAGATGAAGAGAAAGCCGATGAAGCGTCCGAGGCTGCCGGCAATTTGCGTGGCCCGGCGCAGATTTTTCGTTACACCCCAGACGATGGCGCGGAAGACGCGACCGCCGTCCAGAGGAAATCCGGGAATGAGGTTGAAAAGTACCAGTGAGCCGTTGATGTAGGCCAGGTATTTGCAGAGGGCCAGCAGGGGGGTGATTGACTTGGCGAGGGGTTGGACGATGAAGAAAATGCCGGCAAGTGCCAGACTGACAGCAGGGCCGGCAATAGCGATCCAAAACTCCGATTTGGCGCTGGGTGGCTCTGATTCGATCTGTGCCACGCCGCCGAAAATGAACAACGTGATGCTGCGCACGCGAATCTGGTAGTGCATCGCCACAACAGAGTGACCTAATTCGTGTAGTACAACACTGGTGAACAGCAAAATGGCCGTTAGCGCACCCACAATCCAATATTCGGTCGTGGACCAGTTGCTGAATTCATTCGGATAGTAGCTGGTGGCCAGGGTCCAGGTGAGCAGGCCAAAGACCAGGAACCAGGAGTAGTCCAGGCCAATGGGGATGCCCAGGATTTTGCCGAGGGGAACGTTGTTTCGTCTCATGTGGGTCTCCTTTGTTTGTCGGGGCCACGAGACGCTCTGGGGCAGGGGATAGTCTATGGAGACGAGGATGCCTCCAGGTGTCGCGGTCGGGTTGCGAAAGGCCATGCGGCGCATCTCGTTTGCACGGGATGCACCGCTGATGTTTGGGACTGACGATGAAATAAAGTGCGGAATGGCATCGTCAGTTTGAAGGAACGGTAAAGAAACAACGTTGTTGTCTTATTTGATTCCGTTCCTTACGCTATTATTATGATGGCTGACTATATGAGTGGCGTAAACAGATGGGGGGCAATTATGGGACATTTATGTGAATCTGGAAGAGGATGGAGGGGCGGCCGCAGGGGGGAGTTTGCTGCCGGCATAACGGCTCCCCCGCCGCCGTCAAAGTTGTATTGCCCGCCTGCCGCGCTTCATACACCCCTTGCGCCCCACGCACAACGGCCATGTTCGGTACGCGGCTGACGATACCATCATCCGTCACGTCCACGCTCCACGTATAATCCTCGCCTAGCTTGAGCAAGAAACTGTGTCCCACGGGCACCGTAACGGTCTGGTTATTGTTTGCCAACGTCACCTCCAGGTTTTCACCGTCGGGAGTGTCTGTGTTGCTGGTTGTGCCGCCGCTTGTTTGAGGCAACGTCATCATGGTCGTGAATGCGCGCCAGTTCTGACCGCCGTCATGTGTGACGAAAAGCTGCTGGCCGTTGCTAAACCAGCCATCGTGGCTGTTTACGAAGTTGAGGGAGCCGCGCAGTTCGCTGCTGGGGAAGGGGGCGACGGGTGTCCAGTTCTGGCCGCCGTCGTGGGTGGCGAAGAGTTGCTGTCCGTCCGTGAGCCATCCGTCTGTGGGGTTGATGAATGCCGGCATTCCCATCACCGCGAAAGAGGGCAAAATCACGGAAGTCCAGGACATCCCATCTTCCGTCATGTACAACACCGTGCTCTCAGGCGACTCGTAGATGCGCAACAAAAGCAAGATGCGACCATTGTTCACCAGTGGCGCATCAAAATAGCACTGGCACTGCGTAAACAAATCCTCGCTGTATCCCAGGGGCGTGGGAAGTGTTGCTGGTGTCCATGTTGTGCCGGCATCGTGCGTCACGAAAAAGAAAATGGGGCCGCCCGGACAGCCACCCGTTGCCCAGCCCGTGTCCGCGTTGACGAACACCAGCCCTGACTTTTGGCATCCAAAAGGCAGGCTGCCCGCCGTGGAATCCTGCGCCCCCGCCGTGTGGGAGACGCGCGTCCATGTCTGGCCTCCGTCCGTGGTACGCAGCACATCCACCGCCTTCGAACCCGCCGCCGCGCCCAGCCCAACCATCATCCAGCCATGCATTGGGTCGCTAAAAGCGATATTGAACGGCGCGGCGTAAGGTTCCGTCGCCACGCTGCTCAATTGCCAGGATTGGCCGCCATCTCCGGTGGCGTACACGGCGAACACGCTATGCGCGGCGTCGCTGTAAGCCACAAACCAGGCATTAGCCTCATCCATAAAATAAGCGTGCAGAATATCTTCCGTAGCCACCTGCGCCGGGGTGACATCTTGCCACCATGCGCCGCCGTCGTTCGTGCGCAAGATGCGCCCCACATTGGCCCCTTCATTGCCACCTGTGGCCCAACCCACGTCGGGCGACATCATCCGCACATTGGTGATTTGAATGGGTTGCAGGGACGCGGGCGAAACTACAACCGTTGGCTCCACCGCCGTTGGCGCCGCCGTCGGTTCCGGCGCGGCGGGTGTATCCGTTGCCGCCAGCGTGGGCGTCGTGGTCGGGGCAACAGTGGCTGCCACGAGCGTCGTAATCGGTGTCGTCGTAACCATTGCCGTGCCTTCCCCCGCCGTGCAGGCGGAAAGGAGCAGCAGTGTACCCAGGCTCCAGACCCAGGCGTAACGCAAAACAAGGTGGAAATACGTCATTGTTTTCATAATGAGCCTCATGGCGTGTCATTCAAAAGACTACAAAAGTCTCTTGGTGGGGGTGTCGAGTCGGAGTTGGCAGAAGAGTTCTGTAGTCTGTTTGTGGACCGACATGGAGCAGTTTTGAAACCTGCTCCAGTCTGAATTTGATGGTTTAGACGGTCCCCTGACGCGAATAGTTCCCCGGTTGCCGCGCCCTGGTCTCGTACCCTGGGTAGAAAATCCCGCGCAATTCCTTGACGCATCGTGGGCGTAGTGCTATGATGCCGCACGATAAAATCCACGAGAAAAACCATCAGGTTTCCGCGGAGCGTGAAGAGAGAAAGATGCTTCTCAATGACGTGTACACCTACTTCTATTTTGCGAATCAGCCCCCGGCGCCGCGTCTGGCACAGGAGGTTCGTTCTGCTTAAATAGAAGCGGACGAAACAGTTTTTTCGGAGACGCGGCCCCCCAGCCGCGTCTTTTTTTTGTTCCAACTTCAAGGGCGTTGCCTATGCGCGCAGCACGTCATGCGAGATGAAAACGTCAACACAGATTTCGCCGATGACGCAGATTTACCCCTGATGATGGTTAACGGCCAACCGCCGCCGTCGTAGCCCGATTTTCCAAATCGGGCGGGCGATTTGGAAAATCGCCCAACAGTTCTTGCCGATGACGCAGGTTTACCCTTGATGATGGTTGCGGATGGCGTTTCTGCCAACTGGCAACTATCAACTGGCAACTATCAACTGCGAACTACAAACGGCTAACCGCCGCCGTCGTAGCCCGATTTTCCAAATCGCCCTACATTTCCAGAGGAGAAAAAGATGATCGTTGTGATGCAGCCGCAAGCGAAGGAAACAGATGTGCAAGCCCTGATCGCTCGGGTGGAGGCGGCGGGGTGCAAGGTGCATACGAGTGTGGGCGTAGACCGCACGGTGATTGGCGTCATTGGGGATGGGACGATTATTGACGCGCGCCAGATCAGTCGCATGGAAGGCGTGGAGAACGTCGTGCCCATCAGCAAGCCGTACAAGGCGGCCAGCCGAGAATTTCATCCGGGAGACACGGTGTTTGACGTGGGCGGGGTGAGGATCGGCGGGCGTGATTTGGTGATGATTGCCGGACCATGTTCCGTGGAGGGGCGCGCGCACCTGCTGGAACTGGCGCACGCCTGCCAGGAAGCGGGCGCGACGGTGCTGCGAGGTGGGGCGTACAAACCGCGCACTTCTCCTTATGCTTTTCAGGGGTTGCAGGAGGAAGGGCTGCGCTACCTGGCGGAGGCGCGCGAGGCCACGGGCATGCCCGTTATCAGCGAAGTGATGGATCCCGCGCTGGTCCCTTTGATGTGCGAGTATGTGGATATTTTGCAGATTGGGGCGCGCAATATGCAGAACTATGCGTTGTTGAATGCGGTGGGTAAGTCGGGGCATCCGGTGTTGCTCAAACGCAGCTTCAGCGGAACGATTTTGGAGTGGTTGATGTGCGCCGAGTACATTCTCAGCCACGGCAACACCCGCGTAATTTTGTGCGAGCGGGGCATTCGCGCCAATGAGACGGAAACGCGCAATACGTTTGACCTGAACGCCATTCCCGTCATCAAGCAGCTTTCTCACCTGCCAATTGTGGCCGACCCTAGCCACGCGACGGGGAAATGGGAGTATGTGGGGGCGGTGGCGCGGGGGGCGGTGGCCGCGGGCGCGGATGGGCTGATGGTTGAGGTGCATCCGCGGCCTGATGAGGCCTGGTCGGATGGCCGCCAGTCGTTGAAACCGGAGCGTTATGCGCAGTTGGTGCGGGAGGCGCGGCAGGTGGCGCAGGCTGTGGGGCGTGATGTGCCCTGGCCGATGGATGGGTATCCTGGCAATGGTTATTTGCCGGCAAGGGCGGCTGTGCCGAGTGGTGATTATTGAGGCAGGCGGATGGGAACGTTTCAGGCGGTGGGGAAGTTTGCTATACTTTTGCGGCAAACGCATTCTCCATGCGCAAGGGGCATCACGCGAGACGAAAGATGAAGATATCTCTGGCTCTTGCGGATTTCGCAGATTCTGCCCCACATATGGGTTTGGCGGCGAGGCTTTAGCCGGTTCTTGCGCACAAATTCCGGCTAAAGCCTCCACTCCCCGCGAATTCCTGAAGAGCCAGAAAGTTCCAGAAAGATTGTTTTCGTAGGAGTCGATAGAGGACAACATGCTCGATCAGGCACAGTTCCGGCGCATTGCGCGCGTTCTGCCCTTTTTGCAGCGGGCGGATGCGTCCCTGAGGCGTGAATTTCAGCAAAACACCTTTTATGCGCGTATTCCCGTCGGTCAGGATGTGTTCTTGGAGGGGGACAGCGCCGATGCTATTGCTTTGTTGATTGCCGGCATTGTCCGCGTCTACAAAATTGGCGAAACAGGACGAGAGATCACCCTCTATCGCTTTGGCCTGGGGGAGTCGTGCATTCTGACGGCCAATGCCATCCTCAGCCAGCATCGTTTTCCGGCTATTGCCACCGTGGAAGAGACGGCGGAGGCGGTGATGGTTCCGGCGGATGTGTTCCGCGACTGGGTGCGCCGTTACGATGGATGGCGCGACTTTGTCTTTGACCTGCTGTCGCAGCGCCTGGTGAGCATGATGGCGACTGTGGATGAAGTCGCCTTTCGTCGCATGGATGCGCGGGTGGCGGCCCTGCTTCTGGATCGCTGCCGCCGCCAGAACCCCATCCGCATCACGCATCAGGAGATCGCCGCCGATTTGGGGAGTTCGCGGGAGGTGATCAGCCGCATTTTGGAGGGATTTGCCGGTGAGGGGATGGTGCGGACGGGTCGTGGCATGATTGAGGTGGCTGATGTGGCGCGGTTGCAAGAGCGGGCGGTTATGTGACTTTGTCACAGACAGAGGGCAGGCTATTTTCTATACTGTGAGTAGATTTTTACATGGATCGGGTGACGAAAGGAGGGCGCGGCAGAGCGTCGCGCTTGCGTTTGTCCTCGTGGCGAATGCCGGCACGATTTCCCAAGGAGTGGAAATTGGTCCAATCTGGCTTAGCAGTTACCGAAAAAGGAGATGGAAATGAACCCCTTTGTGACATTTATGGCTTCTATGACCGGGCGCGTGGTGCGCATTGTGGCGGGTATTGCCCTGATCGCCTGGGGATTGTGGGGATTGACGGGAACTGTCGGGATTGTCGTTGCTATTGTGGGGCTGCTGCCTCTGGTAGCCGGGGTGTTCGATTTTTGCGTGTTTGCCCCCCTGTTTGGCGCGCCTCTGAGCGGGCCGAAGATTCGCGCCGGTAAATAGCGGCAGCCTGGCAGCGGACGTTTGTCCAGCATCATTGGCCTGTCAAAACAGTTCTGGAGGCGTTACGCGATTCGGCGTAGCGCCTTTTTCGCTTTCCCATCCTTTCGCAACATGTTATACTGTGCCGGAAGAGAGGGCGGGGGCGCGCGGGTTGTATGATTGTGTCTTGAGTGTTGATGCCGGCATCTACGAGGAAATGAGATCCCATATTCCTCTTCCGGCTGGATTCCCACTAAAAGGAAAGTAACCATTCACCATTCAGAGGTGCGACGCACTTATGGACGCCGTTTGCATGACGATGTGCCCTATTCAAGTGCGGCTTGCCTATGTAAACATAAAGGAAAAATGCATTCATGAAAGCAAAACAATGGTCTCAGCCCCCGGCGATGCAAATTGACGTGAAGAAAAAGTACGTGGTGACGATGGAAACCAATCGCGGCACCATTGAGATTGAATTGCACCCGCAACACGCGCCGTTGACGGTAAACAACTTCGTCTTCCTCTGCCGTGAGGGTTTTTACGATGGCGTCTCCTTTCATCGCGTTATTAGCAACTTCGTCATCCAGGGGGGCGATCCGACGGGCAGCGGAGCGGGCGGCCCCGGATACCGCTTCTCCGATGAGACCGCGGGGAATCCGTTGAAGCATATGCGCGGCGCTCTCTCTATGGCAAATGCCGGCCCCAATACCAACGGTAGTCAATTTTTCATCACACATTCCCCGCAGCCGCACCTGAACGGGCGACACACCGTGTTTGGCACGGTCGCCAGCGGCATGGATGTGGTGGACGCCATCCGCGCCGGAGACAAAATGGTGCGCGTGACCGTGCAAGAAAGCTGAATAAATGCCTGTGAGGCTAAAATGGTGAGTTCACTGAAAAAACCGGGTTTTTCGATTGTCCGGCTGAAATTACCAGAGTGGTTCATGTGTAAAAACCCGGTTTTTGGCCTTTTTTCAGTAGAGTCACTTTAGTGGACCACTACTTCAGTGGACCGCCGGCGGATGCCGGCACTACGGACATTTTCATCCATCGTGGTGCGCCTCGATCATGGGGAACTCGTGAGATGTTGCACCGCGACCAGAATATGGAGGCTACTATGGCGATGACGTTTTCTGATCCCGCGCAAACGATGTCTGAGGCCAGCCCGGAAGAGCGGATGCGTGCCCTTATCGAAGCTATCAGCAGCTACATTGAAATGTATCATGGCGGAGCCGTGTCCATGGTCGCTTTCGATGGGAAAATGCTAAAAGTGCATATGTCCGGCGCTTGCGATGGATGCCGCCTGGCCCCGACCACGCTGCATGGCTGGGTCGAAGGGACCGTACGCCAATTCTTCCCGGAGATTGAGTCCGTCCTGGCTGTGTGAGTAACCTTACCCACGCCATTCGCGCGAAATTTGGACAAAATCCAGCGCAATATGCTAACATTTGCTTTGCTTCAGAACCCTTCGGAAACACTCGAGTTTGATGCCGCACGCTATGTCTGATTCTACTACAGTTCCCACCTTCAATATGAAAGTCGTTGTGCAAGAGACCGGGCTGAAACCGGATACTTTGCGTGCCTGGGAGCGCCGCTATGGCGTGCCTTCTCCCGAACGCACCGCCGGCGGCCATCGGCTCTACTCGCAATATGAGATCGACATGCTCAAATGGCTCATTGCGCGCCAGGAAGAGGGGTTGAGCATCAGCCATGCCATTGAGTTGTGGCAGCAATTGCGGAGCGAAGGGCAAGATCCACTGGAGCGTTATGGGCAGGAAATGCCGGCATCTTCTGTATCAGGCGCGGTACACGTCATGGGAGACCGCATTGATACGTTGCGCGAGGCCTGGATAGAAGCCTGTCTGAGTTTTCAGGAGTTTGCGGCGCAGCAGATTTTGGCGCAGGCGTTCGCTTTCTTTCCTCCGGAAACGGTTTGTGTGGAGCTGCTGCAAAAGGGGCTGCGCGAGATTGGTTGCGGCTGGTATGAGGGGCGGGTGAGCGTGCAGCAGGAGCATTTTGCTTCGGCGTTGGCGGTGCGGCAGTTGGAGGCGCTGCGGGGTTCGCTGGCTTCAACCGTGCGGCAAAAGCGCGTGCTACTGGCCTGCCCACCGCACGAAGAGCACACGTTTAGCCTGCTGTTGTTGACGGTGCTGCTACGCTGGCGGGGGATGGATGTGGTGTATCTGGGGGCGAATGTGCCCCTGGCGCGCCTGGATACATCAGTAGCCGTGATTCGGCCGCAGCTAGTGGTTGCCGCGGCACAAACGCTGCCGGCGGCGGGGATGTTGATGGATATGGCGCAACTGCTGCGGCAGGTCGGCGTGCCGTTGGCTTATGGCGGTTGGGTGTTTAATCAGATTCCGGCGCTACCGAAGCGGATTCCGGGATTCTTTTTAGGCGAGGATTTGCCGGAGGCGGCACCGAAAATAGAGTCCTGGCTGCAATCATTGCCTTCGCCGCCAGAGGTTGTGCCCGTATCCGCCGCTTACGAATTGGCGATGCTGCACTTTCAGGAGCGACGGGCGGCGATTGAGGCGTATTTGTATGGACATGCCCAGGCGATGCTGCAGATGGGCACGACGCGCTCGCTGTTGTTGAGTATCAACAGAGAGTTGGGCAATAGTATTGAGGCGGCTTTGCGTCTGGGGGATATGGCGCTTTTGTCATCGGACATCGACTGGATTCAGGGTTTTCTGACGGGGGCGGCGTATGGAATGCCGGCACAAATCCTACCCCACTACCTCTCCCTCTATCTCCAGGCGGCAACAGCCACCCTCGATAAACGGGGTGAGCCGCTCCTGGACTGGTTACGCCAGGCCAGTGGATAGGTCCTCAGTTTTCAACAGCAAGTACGGACATCGACAATCCGCTCAACCACGGGCGCGACAGCCTCGCGCGCTTGCGCTTCGCTAATTCCCGTCACCTTGAACGTCACGATCCGGTTGGTTGTATCCTCGCCCGCGAATTGTCCGAAAGCGATAAAGCTGCCGCCCACATTGGCGATTGCCTGCGTGAGTTGACCCAATGCGCCTGGATGATCCGGCACGACGACGGTCACGCGCACCCCATTTTCACGTGCGCCCATCAATTCCAACAGAATTTTGAACAGGTCCGTCTCCGTGATCAACCCCACCACGCCCCCATCCGCCATGACGGGTAGGCCGCCAATTTTGTTGTCCGCCATAATGCGCGCGGCTTCTTCGATGGGCGTGTCCTCGTGGACGGAGAATACATCTTTGGTCATGACGTCGCGCACGCGAATCTGGCTGATCAAATAGTTAATCTCCCAGACGCTGAGGGAAGTGGCATCGGAAGGCGCGGCGTGCATCAGGTCTTTATCGGAAACAATACCGATCATCTTGCCGTCCTGGATCACGGGCATACGCCGGATGCGCTCACGCTGCATCAGTCGTAGCGCTTCCATGATGGGAACGTCCGGCTTCACGGAGATAACAGGGTGGGACATGCGTTCTTTTACGAGCATGGGTTCCTCCAG
>JACKBL010000017.1 GCA_020634515.1 Ardenticatenales bacterium
CAAGTGGCTGTCCGCCGGTTCGCCATGATGCCGCGAGCCACGGCCAGCATTTGCTGTTCGCCGCCGTTCAGCGTTCCCGCTTTTCGCGGACGGCGCTCTTTCAGTTGCCCAAACATATCATACACCCGCTCCAGGTTGCGTTTCAAGTGCGGGCGGGCGCGTTTGGGGGAAGCGCCCATTTCCAGTTTTTCCTCCACGGTCATATCGGTGAACGGTCGTCGCCTTTCGGAGACAAGGACGAGGCCCATCACTGCCTTCCTCTAGCCGGGAAGACGGCCAATGTCCCACCCATCAAACCAGACGGAGCCGCTCCCCGGTTTCCGCAGGCCCATGACGCGCGGTTTTGCCGGCATCGTTTGCCCCCACCGGCGATGCGAGCCTATCGCGCCTCCGATAGCGGTCCGTTACATCAAAGAGCCTACGGCGCGCGCCGTAGGCTCTTCCGCACGTAAGGAGGTTTCAGATGAGGCGGTTAGCCGCAGCCGCCGCTGGTGGGGGCGCGTTTTTGCTCCAACTGCACTTTGGGTACATATTCCAGCGTAAACTTCTTGGGATTAGGGGCGGCGGCAGGATAGCGATCTCCCAGGGCGGCGGCGAAGGTGTAGTGCAATCGATCATCCCCATTGCCGGAGGTGGCGTACGCCGCCTGGAAATCAGCGTCGGCAAAGGTTGCCAACCAGTTGTTGACGCCCCCTTCCAAGATGTAAACGTTGGGTACGCTCTCCGCGATGAGGATTCTCCACGCTTCCGTGGCCGCGGTCTCATCATTGCTCATGACCACGAAAACGGCGTTGGCCGGTTCAAAGTGATAAGCGGGAATCTGGTTGACGATCTCCGTTAACGGAATGTGTACGGCGTCGCGGATGTGGAACTTGTTGTAGTCTGCTTCCGGGCGCACATCCAGCATGATGGTTTTGATGGCGGTGTCATGCAGCAGATCCAGCAGTTCGCCTGGATGGATTTGCACGGCGCGGTCGGCCAGCACGGCTTCTTTTTCCGGCGCGATTTTGGCCCAGCGATCCGCCGTGGTGGGTTGCCCCATGAAGATGAGACCCACGCCGGCCAGGGCCACGGCCCCCGCCGCGCCATAGCGCCATTTGGGCGACTTGCTCTGGTCTACGCCGCCAAAATACTGCTCCAGTTTTTCGCCGCCCCAGAACATGAACAGCGCCATGAGGATGACGAGGAGGGCAACGACGCCCACGGGCAGCCCCAGCCAATCTTGCAGCGTAAAGCGGCCCAGGTAAGAGGAGTGCCAGAACTGGTCGAAACTGCCGACGGTTTCACCAAAGAGGAAGATGCCAAAGAGCGTGCCCAGGGCGAAGAAGATGCCGTCTACCTTGAGGGTGGCGGCGGCGACGAGGGAAGTGCCGGGACAAAAGCCGCCGATGATGAAGCCGAAGCCCATGATCAGGCCACCCACGATGCCCGGCCAGAGGTAGGTGGGGTTGACCCAGACGAGGTTATAGTCGAGCAGGCCGATGGCGGCGCTGAGGAAGATGAAGACCATGGCCACGATGATGGCCGTGAACATGACCTTCAGCACGGTCATTTCTTTGAAGTAGAACTGCGCGGCCAGCTTTTTGGAGTTGCCGAAGCCGGCTATTTCCAGCACGAAGCCGAAAGCGAAGCCGATAAGAAGGTAGACGACGTATGCGCCCCATTTGCCTAGTAGACCGGCGAGTGGTAAAGGAAAAGGTGCCATGGTAGCTCCTGACGACGGAAATCAGCGGGTGGGAGGGGGGAAAGGGGGGCGATGTGCCTCGGTGATCTCCGATAATGTGAATTTGAAAGGTAACTGCTAAGCCGGATTGGACCAATTTTCTAGTAGTTACTTTGAAAGATGCTCAGTTCCAGAATTTGCGCACGAAGTAGGCGAGGGCGTAGCCGCCGCCAAAGACGGCGAACATGAAGGCCCAACTGCCTACGGAGAGAACCGCGCCGCCGGAGAGGGCCTGGCCGGAGGTGCAGCCGCGAGCGAAGCGGGCGCCGAACCCCATGAGGGTTCCGCCGAGGAAGGCCATGAGCCAGCGGACGCGCACGGGGACTTGTGGGCCGCGGTTCGTTTCCAGTTTGACGCGGCCATTGAGCCAGCCGGAGACAAAGCCGCCGATGACGGTTCCGAGGGTGACGAAGACGACCCAACTGTCGAGGGGGTTTTGGTCGCCGCCAGCCATGGCCAGGAGGTAGGAGACGCGGTTGACGTGTTCGGGAGCGACGAGGTCTTCGAAGTAGACGAGGATGCGGTTGAGGCCGCCGGATGCACCCAGGCCGTTGCCGGTGAAGAAGAAGGCGAGGAAGAGGACGAGGCCGAGGAGAATGCCGGCAAAATACGGATTTACGTAGTCGCGGGCAATACGGCGAGTACGGGTGCGCGCCGCCGGGCGCGCGTCGCTTTCAGTAGGGGTATAGGTGGTCATGAGGGGGTGGCTGCCTCCTGGGATGGGGTGTGGATTTCCACTTCGTCCCAACCCATGATCATGGATTTGATGCCGGCAAGTGGCGTGTGCCCCGTCGTCGTCAGATAAACATGCAGGACGATAAACGAAGCAAACAGCCAGGCGATGATCGTGTGGAACGGGGCCAGGAACGGCAGGCCGCCCAGCGCGTCGGCCGCATTCGGCCAGCGCTGCGCCCCCCACATCAATGCGCCGGTGATCACTTGCAATGGCAGTAAGACGTTGAGAATGCCGAAATAGGTGACTTGTTGCAGCGGATTCAGCTTCCTGTCGCGCGTTTTGTCAAATGGGTGCGGCTCGCCGCGGAAAATGCCGCCGAGGTAGTATTTCGCCTGCACGATCATCTGGTCGAAGAATCCGTAGGGGCGAGGCAAGAACTGGCGAATTTCGCCGCTGGCCAGGTGGTAGAACGCCGACAGCGCCGCGTTGATCAGCAGGATGGCGGCGAGTACGTTGTGTACCTGCACGACGTAGTTGAAGCTGAAGATGCCAAATTTGTCTGGCTTGTGGATGACCAGCCCCGTGAAGATGAGGCCGAAGATGACGATTGTTTGCAGCCAGTGCCACAACCGCTCATAGATGGAGTACATGTACACGTCCCGCAGCGCGGGATCCCGCAGCGCGGGTTGGCTGTGCATGTTTTGCCGCCGCAGGGCGAAGAAGCGTAGTCCGCCGTGGGTGATGACGCCGGCGAATGTGCCCAGGAAGATGAGGATGCCGGCCCAATCGACCCAGAAGACGCTGTCGTGGCCGAGGATGTAGAGGTTTTCTGCTTTGGTTTGGGGTTGGTAGAGGAGTTGGCCGGCGTCGTTGGTGATGAATTTGCCGCTCCAGGAGGTTTGGTTGGATGTGGGAAATGCCGGCATTACCCCCCCCGGAACCCCATTTGCCAACACCGTCGTCGCCGTAATACGTGATGACTCGCCGTGGCAAGTACGGCAATCACGAATCGCCCACGATTCCGCCGCCACGTCGTGATTGATGCTGTATGGCTGAATGTTCCCGTTGATGCGCGGATTCTCCAGCCCCTGTGCGGCCAGACGGGTTGCAATCAGAACTTCCTTGTCCGGCGTGTCGATCAAACGTTCCGCCTCATCTAGCTGCCCATCCCCATTATCATCAAAGGTCGCCAACACATCAGCCTGATACTGGCCGCCATCCAGCCAGGCGGCTTCCAGGCTGCGCGCGGGTACGGGGCGGGCAGGATCGCCATAAACCCAATACCAGGCGGTGATCAGATTGAAGGGCGCGAGCGACTTGCCGCCATCCGCGTTTTGCTGTGTGAGCAGAGTGGGCGCAAAGCCCGTGATTATCTCACCGTCCGCCGCCAAACCGCGATAGGTCATGTTGGGTGAGCCATCCGGCAGCAGCACAGTCCAGTCAATGGACTGCACGGCGGGCGCATACAGTTCGGGAATGTGGCAAGATTCGCAGCTAACGGCGCTGGTGTGGCGCTCTTTGTAGGGCAGCCAGTTGTGCGTGGCCTCAATGCTGTGGCAAGATTCGCAGCGGCGCAGTGTATTGTCCAACTCCGGGGCAATGGCGCTCTGCGCGCTTTGCCCTTTGGCGAACTGGTGCAACGGGCGGTAGAGGTATTCGCTGAAGTCGATACGGCGCGGGTCGAAGATGAGGTGCGCGGGCCGCGACTCGTCGGTTTCCTCGTAGTAGATGGGGTTGTTGAGCGCATAGTGGCATTCAACGCAGGCCACGACGCGCTCGGCATGGATGTCCCAGGAGCGGCTGAGGGCTTCTTTGTCGCTCAAATTCAGGCCGGAGTCGGCGATGCGTTGAGGGGATATGACCTGCCCTGTGGTTTCCGTGCGCCAACCGCCACCGTCCAGGGTGAGGGGAATTTGGTTGTTGGTGTGGACGAGGCCGTGGCATTGGCCGCAGTTGTTGTTTCCGGGGTCCTGGATGTCCAGGCGCACGTTTCCTTCTTCATCAAATGCTTCTCGCTGCCACTGCCATTGCCCATCTACTTGCTCTACCAGACCGCTGCCGTCCAATGTGGCGGTGTTGGCCCAGCGGAATGCGCCCGCGGCCAGCGCCGCGATGCGCGCCTCGTTGTTGGGGGCGGGCGTGTGGCACAGGAAGCAGTTCATTTCCACTACGCCCGACGCCGCCCAATCCCAGGGGAGGGGCTGCCCGGTGGCCGGGTCTATGGTGCTGGTTTCTGGGTTTGTTGCGTCGGGCGTCAGCAGCGTCAGCAATTCTCCCGCGCGGCTATATTCGGCAGGTCCGCCGCCGACGTGACGCGCTCCCAAGAGCTTTACCCAATCGGCTGTTGTCAGGTCAAAGATGGCGTCGCCGACGGGGGAGAGGGTGCGGTAGGTGAGGGGGTTCCAGCGGCCAAAAATGCCGGCACTCATGTCCCACACTTGTCCCCCCACGACCGTGCCCGGCGCCGCAAACGTACTCAGCCCGGCGTCGCTGTGGAAACTGTGCGAGGCAATAAAATCCGTATCATGGCACGCGCCGCAGGTGTTCATCGTGGAAACGGGCTGGTCCGTGTCCAGAACGTTTTCCCCGTTTTCGTCCAGCAGGGGGAATGTGGGGTGCAGGCGTGGTAGTTCCGTGGTGGATGGCGTTTGTGCCGGCAGCGTCTCCTCCGTTTGCGCCGCGCTCCGCTGCGTGGTTAGCAGCAGCACCGCCAGAACGAACAAGATGGAAACGAACAGCGTCGGACGCGCCTTGAACACAAATCCGCGTAACAGGCGCAATTCGTGCGATTTTTCATTCATCATGGCATTCTCTTCATTGTTTGCTACGGTGTATCCGTGGAGCCGACAGCTTCACTGCGCCCACCCCAGCGCATGGGGTCGCCGAAGTAGCCCAGCGCCTCCCAATCCATGCGCCCATTTTCGCCGTGGCAGTCGTTGCATTGCAGCGCATCTTCGCCAGGAACAACCATATGGGACAGCGGCCAATACATTTCCGTTGGCGCAAACCCATAGCTGCCGCTGTACGTCATATTCACGACCTGCGAGCCAAGCCGCAGCGCCTGGTCCCAGTTGAAGTCCGTCCAGAAGCCACCTTCGCCCACCGTTTTCGGCTGCAACAGGTAGTTGTACGCGCTGTCGTAAGGCTGGTCGGCCTCGTGGACTTTGAACGGCCAGATTTTGGCGTTGGGATCATTGATTTCGCCCAGCGGCTGGTTCAGCGCCGTGGGCGTCGTGGGGTCAATGGGATCGCCCAGGATGTAGCGGTCCGCCGTGCCATTGAACCAGGCATATTGCGGCATAAAGTTCTCTTCGTAGACAAAGGAACCCTTGATTTTCAGATAGACGTGTGGGTCTTCCGGTAAGTCCTGCCCGGCGGTGGACCAATCCCAGTGCATTTTGGTGGCCTCGCGCACGGCTCCTTCGGGAATGTGGCAGGTCTGGCAGGCCACGCTGTCCAGGTGACCGTTAATGCGCTCGTCCTGGTGGATGGTTCCTTTGTGGCAATCCGTGCAGTAGACCTGATTGGTGTCATCCGTACTGACGGAAATGGAGCGACCGGCGATGTTGTGGTCCGTGGTGCGGTGGCAGTCGGTACAGACGAAGTCGTACTTGCCCATGTGGATGTCCACGCTGTCGGGTGGGTTGAGCAGGCTGGAATCCAGGTCGCCGTGCTTCACGGCGTCGCCGCCGCCACCGTTAAAGTGGCAGCCACCGCAGTTATCGCGGGTGGGCAGGCCCACGCTTTGCGCCGCGGCCAGGAGGTCTACGCTCTCGGCGGGTAGGCCCGCCTTGCTCTTGATGTATGTGCCGCTGGTGTCGTGGCAAACCAGGCAGTCCACATTTGTTTCACTGCTGAAATCAAAATTGGCATCCTGCCATCCATAACCCGCGTGACAGGAGGTGCAGCCGGGCCAGTTGGACTGAATGCCAATGCAGAAGTTGTTGATGGAGTTCTTCTTGCCCGTGGTCACCGGTTCAGTGCGTCCGGGGAGCAGCACCGGTTCGCTTTCCCAGGTCCAATGGGAGGTCTGAATGACCTGGTGCGCCGCGTCTTCGTGGCATTCCAGGCAGGCCGCCGTGACTTCCGGGCCGGAGTTTAGCGGCTCGTCGAAAAGGCTGCTGTGATCGGTATGCGTAGGATGGGTGGGTAAAAACGCCCACGGGTCTGTTGACGTCTCCGTATCTCCCTTGGCGAAAGATGCAATGGGCACAATCACCAGCATAGCCGTGACCAGGAGACCGACTACCCAGATGTATTTGAAATCTTTCATATGACCCTGCTTGCAAGTTGGTGAGTGACGAGTGAGCGGGTTTGCGCGTGGCTGTTGTGCCGGCATACTGTCGTTTTGCGGCTTGTCATTTGGCGCCTGCCCTGGCGACTCACCCTCATTCTTCTCGTAAAATATCAGATTGATGCGCGATTACGTCGCGCAAAATGACGCGCATTGTATTCAGCACGTCGATGATGCGCGTGTCAACCAGATCGTAGATCACGGCGGGGCCGTCCCGTCGTGTTGTCACCAGCCCCCGCTGCCGCAGCACCCGCAAATGGCGGGACATGGTTGGTTGGGGCATGCCCAGGTCGTCCGCCAGCGCCGTAACGTGGCGCGGCTGCTCGTGCAGCGCATACAGAATTTGCAGCCGCTTCGGGTCGCCTAATGCCTGGCAGATATTGGCGTGCAGGAGGTGGAGTTCTTGTAGTTGGGGGAGAGTCATCGCGCTGTTCTTGTTACTCATTCATGTATTCGCCTAATCGAATACATGCCCCGAGTATACGCAGCGCGATAGGGGGAGGAAGCGACAAACGTCATTTCTTTGTTATGACATTTATCGCTTCAGCGTGCGCGGATGGTTGCCGCGTCGTAACGGCTAAGGAACGGAAATGAACGATGTGTTTTTACAAGGGGCTGATGACGCCTATCGTCGGCAGCAGGTAGGCGAGACAGGCTAATGTGATGGAGCCGACCAGGATGAGTATGGCCCAGAATCCGAGGCTGTTCCAGGCGGAGGGATGACGCCATGCGCCGCGCCAGAACCGCCATGCCTGTACGGCGGATGCCGGCATCAACAACGCCAGCAAAACAGCAGTAAGACGAGGCATTCCCACCGCCGTCAGCAGCGGCAGCGACATATAGACAAGTGCCAGCGTTCCCGCCAACAGCCGCGCCGCCCGCGCCTCCCCCAGACGCAGCACCAATGTGCGCTTTCCCACGGCGGCATCCCCGCTGGCGTCAGGAAAGTTGATGGTCAGAATCATGGCAAACTGCAGGCCGCACAACGGGATTGCCGTGAGCAGCGGCAGCCATGTGAGTTGCCCGGTTTGCAAATAGAAACCCACTAGCGGCGTTAGGCCGGGAACCAACAGCGCGACAGTCACTTCCCCCAGGCCACGCGAATGCAGCCGTGCGGGTGGCGCGCTGTAGCTCCAGGCCAGCGCCAGCGCCAGGAGCAGCAGGGGCAGCGTCAGCGCCCCCGTGCGCAGCCGCAGCGCCAACACGAACGTGGCGACGAGCGCCGTGCCCGCGCAAATCAAGGCGGCATACAGGGCGACCTGTGGGGGCAGTTCCCCGGCCACCAGCACGCGGCTGCCGCCCGACCAGCGCGTTGGCGTGCGGTTGGCACGGTCCGCGGCGTAGTCGAAGTAATCGTTGCTGAAATGGGTCATAAATTGGATGCTGCTGATGGCGGCCTGTCCCCAGAGCAGCGATGGCAGGCGCACGTTGCCACGGGCATACCAGGCCATGGCCCAGCCCAGAGTGTGCAGTAGCAGACCGCCCACGAGAAAATGGGGCCGACTCAGGCGTAGGATCTGCCAGGCCAGGCGATGGAAGGGGGGCGATTTTCGGGAGGCGCTCACGCAGTGGCGCGGTGGCGGTTGATGCGCTCGCGCAGGGATTGGGCGGCGGCACGGGCGGCGGTGGCAAAGTCCATGCCGGCAGAAGCGTAGATAATGCCGCGGCTGGCGTTGATCACCGGGCCGGCCTCCGCGTCCGGGCCATGCGCGACGGCGGCCGCCAGGTCGCCCCCTTGCGCGCCGATGCCGGGGATGAGGAAGTTGGCGTGGGGAGCCATCTGGCGCGCCGCGGCTAATTCCGCCGGATAGGTGGCGCCAACTACGTAGCCGAGCGCGCCACGAACGGGCCACGTCTGGCTGCGGCGGATGACGGCGGCTGCCAGGCTGTCTTCGTGGCGCAGGTCTCCCTGGAACTGCGGTCCGCTGGGGTTGGAGGTGCGCGCCAGCAGGTAGACGCCCTTGTGCGGGCGATTGCCAATCATGGGCAGCACGGCTTCCGCGCCGACGTAGGGGTTGACGGTGACGGCATCCACGCCCCATTCGTCGAGCAGCCCGCGCGCCCAGGCATCTTGCGTGTGGCCGATGTCGCCGGTTTTGCAATCAATGATGATGGGGATGTGGCGGGGGATGTAGGCGATGGTACGTTCCAGGGCGATCATGCCGGCAGCGCCCCATTGCAAATAGAAGCCGAGATTGGGCTTGTAGGCGCAAACGAGATCGAGCGTGGCGTCAATGATCGCCTTGTTGAACGGCAGCACTGGCTCATCCCAGCGCAGCGAGGGCGCGGGCAGGCGCTCTGGCTGAGGATCGAGGCCGATACAGAGCCAGGAGTCGTTCTGGTCTTGGGCTTGCTTGAGTTTTTCCAGGTAGGTCATGCGGCGAATTATACTTGACGGAGGGGCATGAGGACAGGATGCGGCATGAATTCTTGCCAAAAAGCGGCGTCCTGCCCAACTGGGTGATGTCAGACGCGCCGTTTTGATGTATCCTGTGGATCAAGGTGGCTGCGCCTGCCGCCTGCTTGTGGGCGTGCCGGGGCAGCCAGGCGTGCCAGGTGTGCTTATGTCCCCAATTGAATCATCTCCCATTTCTGTTGACGATATTCGCGCGGCGGCGGTTGCCGGCAGTTGGTATCCCGACGATCCCGCCGAACTGGCGCGGATGGTTGATGGCTTTCTGGATGCCGTCATGCCCGTCGATGGCGAACCGCTGGGGCTGCTTGTGCCCCACGCCGGTTATTACTATTCCGGGGCGACGGCGGCGTGTGCGTTTAAGCAACTTGCCGGCATTCCTTACGAAGTGGCCGTGATCATTGCCGCCGATCACCAACAACCCGTCTCCCGCCCCATTTCCGTCTGGGCCAGAGGCGGGTTTGCCACGCCGCTGGGCGTCGTGCCGGTTGCGGAAGAACTGGCGCAGGCGCTGGTGGACACCAACTTCCGCATCCGCTTCGATCCCGACACGCACGCGGGTGAGCATGGGATCGAAATGGCGCTTCCTTTCTTGCAGCGCGTCTGTCCGGGTTGCGCTATTGTGCCCATTCTCATGGGGCAGCGCGACCGGCATACCGTGAATGCGCTCACGGAGGCGCTGACGGCGCATCTGTCAGGCCGCCGCGCCGTGGTGATTGCTTCCTCTGATCTGTCGCACTATCCGGCGCATACGGCGGCGATGAAGGCGGACCGCGCGATGCTGGCGGCGTTGGAAACGGGCGACCCGGAGATGGTGCAAAAGGCGGTGCGGGAGGTGGAGAATGCCGGCATTCCCAATCTCGTCACTGCCGCCTGCGGCCAGGGCCCGATTCAGGTAATGATGCGCGTCGCCCGTAACCTGGGGGCGGATACCACGACCATCCTCGGCCACGCCACGTCTGCCCATGCCGCCGAAGGCCGCACCAACCGCGTGGTTGGCTACGGCGCGGTGATGCTGTGGCGTTACCAGTCGCCTGATCTGGACGAGACGCGGCGGCAAACGCTGCTGGCTCGCGCTCGCGCCGCTCTGGCCGCCCATCTGGCCAATGAATCCCCCGGCCTCCTGCCTACCAACGACCCTGAACTGGCGCGGAAGGCGGGCGTTTTTGTGACGCTGCGTTTGCGGAATGGGGGGCGCGGGGAGTCGCCACTGCGCGGCTGCGTGGGGCATATGCAGGCGGATCGTCCTCTGGAGCAAATTGTGGCGCGTGTGGCTGTAAATGCCGGCACATCCGATCCCCGCTTCCCCACCCTCACCCCCGCCGAACTGGCGCGCACACACATCGAAATCTCCGTCCTCTCCCCGCTGCATCGCGTCACCGACCTGCGCCAGATCGAACTGGGACGACACGGCCTGCTCCTCCAGGCGCGGGGGCGGCAAGGCCTGCTGCTGCCCGAAGTCCCCACCAGCCACGGTTGGGACCTGGACACATTTCTGGCGAATCTACGCCTCAAAGCCGGCCTGCCCGCCGACCTGCCCCTCGCCGAATCCACCCTCTACGCCTTCACCACCCTTCCTTTTGCCGAACCGCACTAGTGTCATGTCAAGGGTGTTTTGATGGTAAACCGTAGGTCAATTCGCTGAATTGACCGGACAAGACAGCG
>JACKBL010000018.1 GCA_020634515.1 Ardenticatenales bacterium
ATTTTTGCCGGACAATCGAAAAACCCGGTTTTTTCAGTGAGGTCAATAATTAATGGTTGAATCGCGGAATTGTTGAATGGTTAAGTTCGGTTAACGATTCAACAGTTCCCCCATTTACGAATTGACCGTTATCCTGGCCCAGCCCGCGGGTTCAGCGGGGCAGTCGGCGGCGCAGATGGCCAGGCCGGGGCAAAACTGGCAGCGGGTGGAGGTCTCGACGCGCCCGCGATAGCGGCGGAAGACGGGGTTGTTCCAGATGGTTTGCCAGTCGTCGCGGAGGAGATTGCCGGCATTTACCCCCACACCCCGCGCCGCCATCACCGATCCATCCGGCTCAATCCGCACCGCCACGTCGCCGGCGCAGCGCGGCCCTTGCCGCACCTGCTGCGCCAGCGTCAGACCGTCGTCCCGCTCCACGGGCGGATGCCACAAGTAGGCCACGCGAGCCTGGTCGGCCGCCTCCTCCACCTGCGCGGCCACCTGGCGCATCGCCGGCGCCGGAATCGCGCCCGTCCCATCCTCTTCCGCCGTGGTGGCGATGGCAAAAAAGGAGACGTTGAATACTTGCAGCGACAGCAGCGCATTCAGCGTTGCCTCCAGATGGTCAACCGTGCTCGCTACCAGCGGCGTCAGGCCGACGTCCGCCATTTCCAGCACCTGCGTGCGGCGGAAAAGCACCTCGGCGGCGGCGTGGTCGCCCGTGCCCAGGAGGGCATCATGGATGGCCGCGTCCGCCGCGGCATAAAACGCCGTTACGTGGTCCAGGCCGGCCAGCGCCAGATCGTCGAGCAGGGTTCCCGCGCCCAGGTCGGTGGCCCGCCCACTGACGCCGCAGATCAGTCCCAGGTCTTCGGCCCGTTCCACGGCGCGCACCAGGTCGGCGGCGTTGGGGTGCGGCGGAACGAGGATGGTCACGTGGGGGATGCCCACATCCCAGAGGCGACCTAAAATTGGGATGATCTGCGCAGGGGGGGCCAGGGGCACGGTGGCTTCCAGCGGCGCGATCAAGGAGACCGCGCGCGATGAGAAGGCGGCGTCTTCCAGGTTGAAGATGGGGAAGCGGTCGCCCGGTTCCACGAGGTCGCGCAGCAACATTTTGACCTGCGCCAGGTCGTGTTCCAGGCGCACGGCTTCGCCGTTGTGGAAACGAGCCTGCAATTCGCGCAAAATGTCCGGTTCGCCGCGCTCATCCAGCAGCGCTTTGGCGATGACCACGCCCACGGGGGAGAGACGGGCGGCGGCGGTGGCGTTGGCGATGAGCATGCCGCTGCCGTCTGGCTCCACGCGCAGGTGTAGGCGCGTGATTTGTCCGTCCGTCTCGCGTAGGGTGTGGTAGAGGCCGGGCGGGACGGGTGCGGGCGGCTGTGGGCGGCGGATGTTGAATAGTCTGTCAAAGAGTCCGGTCGTCATGGGACAAGCTCCTGGAAAGGCGGAAGGGGGGGCGGCTCATGGGTTTGCCTGTTTCCTGGCCTGGGCGTCGGGGGGGGAAATGGGGATGTTGTGGAGGGGGATTCGTGCCGGCATTTCGCCGCCGCCGCGCACCTCGGCGCGCGTCATGTGCGCGGTGGGGATGAAGCCGGTGGCATTGGTTTCACAACTGCCGCTGCTGCATCCGGCGCAGCCGCCGCCGGAGGCGACGCGGTGGCCGTCGCGGGCTTCGCGTTCAATGCGGCAGCCGCCGCCGCAGAGGGGCAAATCCGGGCATTCCCAGCATTTTTCCGGCAGACCGGCCCAGCGGGGGTCTTGTTCGCGGTCGCGGAAGGTGCGGAAGAGGTGGCTGTTCCAGATGGATTCCCAGGGGTCGCGCAGGATGTTGCCGGCACTGACGTAATACGATTGGCACGGCAGCACGTCTCCGTTGGGTTCGATGCAGAGGGAGTATTCGCCGGCGTTGCAGCGCTTGGCCCCGATTTCCAGTTCGACGGGGGACATGCGGCAGTATTCGGTGGGGGTGTACCAGAGGAAGCGCATCCCTAATTCGGCGGCATGATCACGGACGCGGATGAGAAGTGCCGGCATTTCCTCCTCCAAAATCGCGCTCGGATGGGCAAAACCGCCGCCGCTGTAAATCATCCCATTCATGGCGAACGTGCGAATTCCCAGGTCGTAGAGGAAATCAACAATCTCCTCTACATGCCCCATATTCGCCCGCATCAATGTGGTGTTCGTGATCACATGCACGCGGCTGGCGACCGCGTTCTGGATGCCGCGCACCGTCTGCCCGAACGATCTCGCCCCCTGGCGCTCGCCGGACATTATCTGGTCATGCACGTCGGGGCGCGACGAACCCAGCGTCACCTGCACATGGTTCAGCCCCGCGTCCGCCAGGGTCTCCATGTATGGCTGATGGGCAATGCGCCGCCCATTCGTGTTCAGCCCGACGATGTGTCCCAGGTTGTCGGCGTAACGGATGATGGCCGGCAAATCCGGGTGCAATGTCGCCTCTCCGCCAGTCAGAATCAGGTGCGGCACGCCCACATCGTGCAGTTTGTCAATGATGCGAAACCAATCTTCCCGCCGCAGCGAAGCCATTTCGTACCGGTCCGGCTCGTTGTAACAGTGGGCGCAAGTGTTGTTGCAGCCGTAGGTGAGCGCCATGTCCACTTTGTACGGGGCGTGGACGGGGGTGCTGAACAGGGCCGTGCGCGGCACGTCCCCCAGCGCGCATGTGGGGCAGCCGTTGTCCAGGCGGCGCACGCCATCGACCAGCGCATACATATCGCCCAGTTCGCGTTCCAACTGCCCGCGACTCACCCCGCGAAACTGCGCCCGTAGTTGCTGCCGCGCCTGCGTCGGCGGCACTTCTTCCAACGCCATGTAGGCCATCAGCGCCGCTGTCGGGTTGAGGTGAATCACGTCCGTCACGTCGATGAAAAGGACGCCGGACCCATCCGGTTCCACGCGGAAATGCAGGCGGCGCGTGTCCAGGTGATCGTGCTCGTTGCGCCGCCGCAGGCGATACGTATGTAGACCTGGGGGCGGTTCCTGTGCCAGAGGGGGCGGCGTCAGCCATGCTCGCGCTCGCTGCCGTAATGTCTCGCTCAATGCTACCATTTGGGGGCTTCCTCAATCTGATAACTGGTGTCGCAGTAGGGGCAGTGGACGAAAATAGCCCCCGCTTTCACCTCAATGGACTCTTTCTCCAGCGGCGCGCCACAGTTCTGGCAGGTCAGCTTTTCCAGATTGACGTTACCGCTGAGGTCAATCTTTTGCACGTTGGTGGTTTGCACCACTTTCGGTTGCATCCGCATCATGTAAATGACCACTCCCGCCGCCACCAACAGAACGGCCCCCACCACGAAGCGCGCCACGCTCCCCTGCGCGCCGATGACGAACATCAGCCCCAGGAACCCCAGGGCCACGGCAACGATATAGACGACGATTTTCATTAAGGAGCCTCCGGTGTGAGTTTGCGAGTGTGCGAGTGTGCGGGTTTGC